>JAQBPZ010000180.1 GCA_028287225.1 Gemmatimonadota bacterium | reverse complement strand
GCCCCCCGCCCCGGCGCCGGCACGTCCGGCCGCCACCGGCGAGCGCGAGACGCGCGAGAAGATGACGACGCGCCGCAAGCGCATCGCCGAGAACCTGCTCCTCTCGCAGCACTCGACGGCGCACCTGACGACGTTCAACGAGATCGACATGACCGCCGTGACCGCGCTGCGGGAGCGGATGAAGGAGAAGGTGGAGAAGGAGCACGGTGTGAAGCTCAGCTTCATGCCCTTCTTCGTGAAGGCGGCCACGATGGCGCTCAAGGCGTACCCCACGGTGAACGCCCAGATCGACGGCGACTTCCTCGTCTACAGGCACTACGTCAACATGGGCATCGCCGTCGCCTCCGACGCGGGGCTCGTGGTCCCCAACATCAAGGACGCCGACCAGAAGGGGATGCTCGACATCTCGCGCGACATCGTCGCCGTCGCCAAGAAGGCGCGCGACGGCAAGCTCGCGATGGACGACCTCACCGGCGGCACGTTCACCATCACGAACGGCGGCGTGTTCGGATCGCTCGTGTCCACCCCGATCATCAACTTCCCGCAGGTCGGCATCCTCGGACTGCACAAGACGCAGGACCGCCCCGTCGCGATCAACGGGCAGGTGGTGATCCGGCCGATGATGTACGTGGCGCTCTCGTACGACCACCGGGTGATCGACGGGCAGCAGGCGGTGCTCTTCCTGGTGCGCGTGAAGGAGCTGATGGAAGACCCGGCGTCGATGCTCATCGCCTGACCCGCAGGCGGACCCGCGAGGACGAGCCATGCCGGCGACGTCGAAGCAGCACCACATGCTCGCCCTGTCGCTGCTCCTCGGCGCGACGCTCGGCGCCGAGGCACGGGGGCAGCCCGCGCCGGCCGCGGCGGGCGCCGTCACGTACGTCCGCGTCAACCAGGTCGGCTACCGTCCCGACGGGCCGAAGGTGGCCGTGGCCTGCTCGCTCGACAGCGCCCGCGTCGATCGTTTCGTGGTCCGCGACGAGCGTGGACGCACCGTCTTCGGCCCGCGTCGCGCCACCGCCGCGCCCGGCTTCGGCCCCTGCGTCGTCACGCATCGGCTCGACTTCTCCGCGCTGCGCGTGCCGGGCCGCTATGTCATCGTCGCCGGCGCGGTGACGTCGCCCGTCGTCCGCATCGGCGCCACGGTGTACGACGGCGGCGCGGACACGCTGCTCTACTACATGCGCCAGCAGCGCTCGGGATGGAATCCGGTGTTTCGCGATTCCGTGCACCGGATGGACGGCATCGCCGTGGAGGGGCCGCGAAAGGGCGCGTTCGTCCCCGTGTCGGGCGGGTGGGCCGACGCGAGCGACTACCTCCAGTACGTGGCGACGTCGGCGACGGCGACCACCTCGATGCTCATGGCGTACCGCGACCACCCCTCCGCGTTCGCGGATGCCTTCGCCGCGAACGGAGCCCCCGGCGCCAACGGGATTCCCGACGTGCTCGACGAGACGCGCCACGGGCTCGACTGGCTGCTGCGCATGTTCCCGAGCGACAGCGAGATGTACAACCAGCTCGGCGACGACCGCGATCACTCGTACTTCGACCTGCCGGTCTCCGATTCCTCGGACTACGGCTGGGGCAAGGGCAGGGAGCGCGCGCTCTACCCGTGCACCGGGGCGCCGCAGGGGCTGTTCCAGCACCGGAACCGCGCAACCGGCTGGGCCTCGACCGCCGGGAAGTACGCGTCGGCCTTCGCGCTGGGCGCGCGCGCCTTCGCCAGCCGGGATCCGGCGTTCGCCGCCACGCTGCGGGCGCGTGCCGAGGCCGCGTACGCGGTGGGGCTCGCCCATCCGGGCGTGTGCCAGACCGCGCCCGGCCACGCGCCGTACTTCTACGAGGAAGACAACGACGCCGACGACATGGAGCTCGGCGCCGCGGCGCTGTCGCGGCTGGACGACGCGGTGCGGTTCGCGCGTCGCGAGCCCGTCACGCCCTGGTTGGGTGCCGACACCGCACGGCACTATCAGTGGTATCCGTGGCACAACGCGGGGCACTACGAGAGCTGGCGCCTGGCGCGCGCCAGGGGCGACACCGCGAGCCAGCGCGCGATGATCGCGTGGTACCGTGCGGGGCTCGAGCGTGTGGTGGCACGCGCCGGCAACGGCTTCCGCATCGGCGTGCCCTTCATCTGGTGCTCCAACGACCTGATGACGTCGTTCGCCACGCAGGCGCTCCTCTATCGTCGCATGAGCGGCGATACGCGCTTCCGCCCGTACGAGGAGGCGGCGCTCGACTGGCTCTTCGGCACCAATCCGTGGGGGGTGTCGATGGTGATCGGCTATCCGCGCGGCGGGGTGACCGCGCGCGACCCGCACTCCGCCGTGGCCGCGCAGCTCGGCGTGGACAAGCTGCTCGGCGGGCTGCTGGACGGCCCCGTGTACCGCTCCATCTACGAGAACCTTCGGGGCATCACCCTGCATCATCCCGACGCCTACGCCCGCTTCAATACCGGGCGCATGGTCTACCACGACGACATCGGCGACTACTCCACGAACGAGCCGATCATGGACGGGACCGCCAGCCTCACCTACCTGCTCTCGGCGCTCGCGTCGGGCGCGCGGTAGTCCAACCGCTACCTTTCCGGGACAATCGTCCCACCACACGACCGGTTCGAGATTCCATGCCCGACTCCCACATCGCCGCCGACGTCGTCGTCATCGGCGGAGGCCCCGGCGGCTACGTCGCCGCGATCCGCGCCGCGCAGCTCGGCTTCACTACCGTCTGCGTGGAAGCCGACAAGACCCTCGGCGGCACCTGCGTGAACGTCGGCTGCATTCCCAGCAAGGCGCTCCTCGAGTCGTCGCACCACTTCGAGTTCATGGGGCACGACGCCGCGAAGCACGGCATCTCCCTCGCCGACCTCGGGATCGACGTCGCGACGATGCTCAAGCGGAAGGACGACGTCGTCGGGCAGAACACGAAGGGCATCGAGTTCCTGTTCCGGAAGAACAAGATCACGTGGGCCAGGGGGTTCGGCACCCTGAAGGCCGGCAACGTGGTGGAGGTCCGGGGGGCCCCCCCCGAGTCCAATATCACCTCGTACCAGGCGAAGCACGTCATCATCGCCACCGGCTCCGTACCGATCGAGCTCCCCTTCCTCAAGTTCGACGAGGAGCGCGTGTTGTCCAACGTCGGCGCGCTGCTCATCCCCTCCGTGCCGAAGCACCTCATCGTCATCGGCGGCGGCGTCATCGGCCTCGAGCTCGGCAGCGTCTGGCGCCGCCTCGGCGCGAAGGTCACCGTCGTCGAGCTCCTCCCGGCCATCCTCCCCGGCATGGACGACGACATCGTCAAGGAAGCCGACAAGACCTTCCGCAAGCAGGGGCTCGACATCCGCACCGGCACCCGCGTCACCGGCGGCGGACGCACCGGCGACACGGTGTTCGTCGACGTCGAGAAGGATGGCGCCACCGAGCGCATCGAGGGCGACTACGTGCTCGTCTCCGTCGGGCGGCGGCCCAGCACGGGCGGCATCGACGCCGCCGCCCTCGGCCTGAACGTCGGCCGCCGCGGCGAGATCCTCGTGGACGACCAGCAGCGCACCAACATCCCCGGCGTCTTCGCCATCGGCGACTGCACCCCGGGGCCGATGCTCGCCCACAAGGCCGAAGAGGAGGGCGTCGTCGCCGCCGAGGTCATCGCCGGCAAGCCCGCCCACATGCACCACCGCACCATCCCGGGCGTCGTGTACACCTGGCCCGAGATCGCCGTCGTCGGCCTGAGCGAGCAGCAGGTGAAGGAGAGCGGCCGCGCCTACAAGGCCGGCCGGTTCCCCTTCTCCGCCAACGGCCGCGCACGCACCGCGGGCGAGACCACCGGCTTCATCAAGTTCATCGCCGACGCCACCACCGACGAGATCCTCGGCTGCCACATGATCGGCCCCAGCGTCTCGGAGCTGATCCCCGAGGTCGTGCTGGCCATGGAGTACCGCGGCTCCTCGGAGGACATCGGCATGACGGTGCACGCGCACCCGACCCTCTCGGAAACCACGAAGGAAGCCGCGCTGGCCGTGCTCGGCCGCGCCATCCACTTCTAGCGGGTGCGCCGGCGCGACCTGCTCCGCGCGGGTGCGGTCGCCGTCGGCGCCGCGGCGGTCGGCCTGGGGCTCGACGCCTTCCTCATCGAGCCGCAGCACGTGGAGCTGGTGCGGCAGCCGATGCCGCTGGAAGGGCTGCCCGACGCGCTCGTGGGGCGGACGCTCCTGCAGCTGAGCGACCTCCACGTGGGTCACGAGGTGAGCTCCAGCTTCCTGCGGCGCTGCTTCATGCAGGCACGCGCGCTCGCGCCGGACTACGTCGCCTTCACGGGGGACTTCATCACGCTGCGCGATGGCGGCGAGCTCGCGGAGCTGGCGCGCGTGCTGCGGGACTTTCCGCACGGGCGTCTCGGCACCGTGGCCTCGCTCGGCAACCACGACTACGGCCGCGGATGGCGCGAGATGGGGGTCGCCGCTCAGGTCACGCGCATCGCGAGCGACGCCGGCCTCCACGTGCTGCGCAATGAGGTAGTGACCCTCGGCGGCCTGCAGTTCGCCGGCCTCGCCGACTTCTGGAGCCCGGCGTTCGGGCCGGCCGGCGGCGCACAGCCTGCCGGACTGCTTTCGCCGGCCGGCACGCGGCAGGGCGACGCGAGCGGCGATGCCCGCAGCGCGATCGCGGCCATCCGCCCGCTGCAGCCCACGGTCATCCTCTCGCACAACCCGGACGTGCAGGACGAGCCGCTGTGGGACGGCATTCGTGGCTGGGTGCTGGCGGGGCACACGCACGGCGGGCAGGTGAAGCCGCCCTTCCTCCCTCCCCCGGTGCTCCCCGTGGGGAACCGGCGCTACACGGCGGGCCGGTTCGACGTCGGGCCGGGCCGCACCATGTACGTGAACCGGGCACTGGGCCACCTGCATCACGTGCGGTTCAACGTGCGTCCCGAGATCACCCTCTTCACCCTCGCGCGCGCATGATGGAGCTCGCCCCGCTCATGCCGGAGCAGGACGCGGTGGCGCGCGCCCTGGTGCTCGCGCAACTGGCGGGCACGCGCTACCTCGCCCGCACCATGGAGCAGCTCGACGCCGCCCTCCGGTTCGAGGACCCGGAATACCTCGCCGTGCTGGCCGAGCATGACGGCGACGTCACCGCCCTCGCGCTGTTCGGCACCGTGGCGGGGGCCCGGCAGTGCAGCAAGCTGCACGCGCTCATCGGGAGCGACGGCGAGGCGCTCGACGCCCTGGCGATCGGCGTGGCCGAGCTGTGCGCCGACGCGGGGGAGCGCCTGCTCGTGGCCGAGCTGCCGGACGATGCGATCTTCGCCGCCGCGTACTCGGCGCTGCGAGCGGCCGGCTTCGCGGAGGAAGGCCGCATCGACGACTACGTGGCGGACGGCGTGGGACTCAGGCTGCTCGTGTGGCGGAACGCCTGAGCACTCGACAGGGCGCCGTGCGCGACGCACCTTCGGCTACCCCTCACCCTACCCATGACGCGCCTCCGTCCAGTCATCGGCGTCGTCGCCTTCGCCGGCCTCGCCACGCTCTCGGGTTGTTCGCCGATCACCTTCGACGGTGAACCCTGCGGCCCCGAGTTTCGCAGCGTCCAGGCCACCGCCGACGTGCGCGGCAGCACCACGACGGTGCTCGTGAGCGTGAGCGTGACCATCGGCGAGATCCGTGGCGACAGTGTGCCGGGCGCGCTGCTGTTCATGGCCACCGCCAACGGCAGCTCCACGGGCGAGCCACTCAAGGGCCACGTCTCCCACGCGGCGCTCCTCGACGCCGGCGGTGCGGCTCTGCACGAGCTTCCGACCAGGGTGGGATACGGGAACGTCGTCGTCATTCCGGACGACATCCCCATCCGCGACGCGTCGACCGTCGCCGCGCTGCGCGATCGGCTCCTGAACGGCTCGCTCATCCTCCTGCTCCGGACCGACCTCCCCGACATGCCGGAGCTCCGGACGCCACTGCCGCGCGCGCGCGACTCCGGCTTCCAGCGCGCGCGGTGCGTCTAGCGCGGGTCGTCCGTTACCGGATCTCGCACCCGTCGGGCCCGCACGCCGCGGCGTCGCCGCCCAGCATGGTCACCTTCGGCTCCGTCTCGGCATACGCCTGGCGAATCGCCTCCAGCAGCGTGTCGGGGCTCTGGGCGCCCGAGACGCCGTACTTCCCGCCGAGCACGAAGAAGGGCACGCCGGTGATGCCGAGCTCGCGCGCATCGTTCTCCTCGCCGCGGACCTCGTCGGCAAACCGGTCGCTCGCGAGGGTGGCGCGCACCTGCTCGGCGTCCAGCCCCACGTCCTCGGCGAGCCGCTGGAGCACCTCCTGGGTGCCGATCGCGAGGCCCTCCGTGAGGTAGGCGCGCATCAGGCGCTCCTTCATGGCGTCCTGGAGCCCGGACGCGTGCGCGAGGTGCACCAGCCGGTGTGCGTCGAAGGTGTTGCCCACCTTCACCCGCTCGAAGTGGAAGTCCAGCCCTTCCTCCGCCGCGGCGGCCGTCATGCGCGCGTTCATCGCCTCGGCCTGCGCCAGCGGCATGCGGTACTTGCGGGCCAGCAGCTCGGCCTGCGGCTCGGCCTGCACCGCCGGCGCGCCGGGGTCCAGCTCGAAGCTGCGCCACTGCACCGTGACGCGGTCGCGATGCTCGAAGCGGGACAGCGCCTGCTCGAAGCGGCGCTTGCCCACGTAGCACCAGGGACACGCGATGTCGGACCAGATGTCGATCTGCATGAGTCGGGAAGTGCGGGAAGCGGACAGGTATCGCTGTCCTTGATCAACCCGGGAACGGATGCAAAGATTCCGCCCTCCCCGGTGCAACACTGCCGCCAGGCGGAGCGTAGCAGGAGAACCGGGTCTGCGCGGACGATGGTCCGCGCAGCACGAAGGCTTCTCGGGGTGGTGCAGGCGCGCTCCCGGCGCGGGGCGCAGTCGGCGCGCCGCCCATGCTTGGCACCGCCCGTCCCCGGGGGCATCTTCGCTGTGCGGCGCACGACGCGCCACGACTTTCGGTCCTCCTCGCTCCACTCCCATGCTACGACGCCTCATCACGAGCAGCGCCTTCACGGCGCTCGCACTCGTCGCGCCGGCCCACGCACAGCGCCCCGCCCCCGCCGACGTCTCCAGCTATGATCCCGGCCGACTCGCGGGCATGCGCTATCGCATGATCGGCCCCGCACGCGGGGGACGCGTCACCGCCGTCACCGGCGTCGCGCAGCAGCCCTCCACCTTCTACTTCGGGTCCACGGGCGGCGGCGTCTGGAAGACCACCGACGCCGGCATGTCGTGGCGCAGCACCGGCGACCAGGCCTTCGCCTCGGCGTCCATCGGCGCGCTCGACGTCGCCGACAGCGACCCGAACGTCATCTACGTGGGCACCGGCTCCGAAGCCATCCGCAGCAACGTCTCCATCGGCCGCGGCATCTACAAGTCGACCGACGCCGGACGCACGTGGCGCTTCGTCGGGCTGCGCGACGCGGGACAGATCGGCGCCATCGTCGTGCACCCGACCAACCCGGACATCGCGTACGCCGCCGTCGTCGGGAACCCGTTCGCCAACTCCCCCACCCGCGGCGTGTATCGCACGCGCGACGGTGGCGCGAGCTGGCAGCGCGTGCTCTTCCTCTCCGACAGCACCGGCGCGGTGGACATCGAGCTGCAGCCCGGCAGCCCCGACGTGATCTACGCGTCGATGTGGCATGGCGTGCGCCGCCCATGGACGGTCGTGAGTGGCGGTGCCGAGGACGGCATCTACCGCAGCCGCGATGGCGGGGAGCACTGGACCCGGCTCGCGGGCGGTCTGCCCACCGGCGTGTTCGGCAAGAGCGACCTCGCGGTCAGCGCCGCCGCCCCCAACCGCGTCTACGCGCTCATCGAGGCAAAGCCGGGCAGCGGCCTCTATCGCAGCGACGACGCGGGCGACACGTGGGCCGTGGTCAACACGACGCCGGGGCTGATCACGCGCCCATTCTACTACGACAACGTGGACGCCGACCCGAGCAACGCCGACGTCGTGTACGTCGGCACCG
>JAQBPZ010000020.1 GCA_028287225.1 Gemmatimonadota bacterium | reverse complement strand
CGCGATGGACGAAGGGCTCCGGTTCGCCATCCGCGAGGGCGGCCGCACGGTCGGCGCCGGCGTCGTGGCGAAGATCCTGGCGTAAGCACAGCAGTAGGACGGTAGGGCGGCAGGACGGTCGGACCGATTGCTGACCGTCCCACGGTCCCACGGTCCTACGGTCCTGCAGCAGTTCATCAACCAGCACGCGCGGGTGTCGGATTCCCGAGCAGCGGCCCAGGCCGCCGGCTCACCCGACGGCAACAGCCCCACGTGGACTGACATCATCTGAGAGAGACCGACAATGGCTCGCGAAAAGATCATCCTCGCCTGTGGCGAGTGCAAGAATCGCAACTACTTCACCATGAAGAACAAGCGCCTGCACCCCGAGCGCGTCGAGTGGAAGAAGTACTGCCCCCGCTGCAACAAGCATCAGCTCCATAAGGAAACCAAGTAATGGCCGTTGACGTCGTGCCGCCCCCGGCTCCGGAGAACCGGTTGATGTCCACCGCGCGTGGCATCCCCGGCTTCTACCAGTCGGTGAAGGCCGAGATGAAGAAGGTGACCTGGCCGGAGGTGCCGGATGTGCGTCGCGCGACCATCGCGATCATCATCTTCGTGCTCGTCCTCGGCCTGCTCATCTATTTCCTCGACGCCATCCTGGGCTACGTGCTGGTCAATCTGATTCCCCGCCTCTTCGCTGGGCGTTGAGCATGGACCATCGGTTCTATGCCATCCAGACGACTGCCGGGCACGAGAACAAGGTCCGCTCGCTGATCCAGCGGAAGATCGAGAGCGATCCGCGGCCGGCCGAGGAGCGCCACATCCGGCAGGCCCTCGTGCCGACGCAGGAAGTCGTGGAGATCAAGAACGGCAAGAAGGTCAACGTCGAGCGGAAGATCTTTCCCGGCTACGTGCTGGTGGAGATGGTCATGACGCAGGAGACGCTGCACCAGATCAACGGCATCCAGGGCGTGATCAAGTTCGTCGGGCACGAGCGGCTCCCGCAGCCGCTGCGTCCCGAGGAAGTCAATCGCCTCCTGGGCATCGCCGACGAAGTGGAGGATTCGGCCCCCAAGGAGGAGATCCCCTTCCTCGTCGGACAGGCCGTGGCGATCACCGAGGGCCCGTTCACCGATTTCAACGGTACGGTCGAAGAGGTGATGGCGGACAAGGGCAAGGTCCGGGTGTCGGTGTCGCTCTTCGGGCGGCCGACCTCGGTGGAGCTGGATTACCTGCAGTTGAAGGGGTACTGACGGTTTTCAAACGGTTTTTCGGTTTACGGTATTCGGTTTACGGCGTGCCTCGGGAGGCCAATGCGTCCCGAGGCTGACCGAAAACCGGAAAACCGAAAACCGAAAAACCGGGCCGCTCGCGGCCCCGTCGCACACCACGGCGACGCTAAAACAACAGTGGCAGTTCGACCCGCTCCGGCGGGCAAACGTAGAGGAGACTTATGGCTAAGAAAGTATCGGGTTTCGTGAAGCTCCAGATTCCGGCGGGGAAGGCCAATCCGGCTCCTCCGGTGGGAACGGCGCTCGGCCCGCAGGGCATCAACATCATGGCCTTCTGCAAGGAGTTCAACGCGCGGACGCAGGGCCAGGATACGATCCTGCCGGTCGAGATCACGATCTTCTCCGACAAGTCGTTCACCTTCATCCTCAAGACGCCCCCCGCGGCGATCCTGGTGAAGAAGGCGATCGGCCTCGAGAAGGGATCGGGTCAGCCGAACCGCAACAAGGTGGGCAAGATCACCAGGGCACAGGTCAAGCAGATCGCCGAGCTCAAGATGCCGGACCTCAACTGTGACTCGATCGAGTCCGCGATGGCGATGGTCGCCGGCGCGGCGCGCTCGATGGGCGTGGAGGTCGTGGACTAATGGCGACGAAGCATGGCAAGAAGTACGAAGCCGCCGCGAAGAATCGCGTGTTCGGCACGGCGTACCAGGCGCGGCAGGCCCTGGAGATCGTGAAGACGTCGGCGTTCGCGAAGTTCGACGAGACGGTGGAGGCGGTCGTCCGCCTCGGCGTCGATCCGCGTCACGCGGACCAGGTCGTCCGCGGCACGGTCGTGCTGCCGGAAGGCACCGGGTCCACGGTGCGCGTGCTCGTCATCGCCGTTGGCGACAAGGCCCGTGAGGCCGAAGCGGCCGGCGCGGACTACGTCGGCGTCGAGTACCTCGCGCGCATCAAGGAGGGCTGGCTGGACTTCGACGTCCTCATCGCGACGCCGGACCAGATGGGCCAGCTCGGCCAGCTCGGACGCGTCCTCGGGCCCCGCGGCCTGATGCCGAACCCGAAGGCGGGCACGGTGACCTTCAACGTCGGCCAGGCGGTGAAGGAGACCAAGGCCGGCAAGATCGAGTTCCGCGTCGACAAGGGCGGCAACGTGCACGTCCCGATCGGCAAGGCCTCGTTCGCCGTGGAGGCGCTGGAGTCCAACTTCACCGCGTTCATGGAGCAGATCATCCGCTCGAAGCCCAGCGCGGCCAAGGGCGTCTACGTCCGCAACGTCTCGGTCTCGAGCACGATGGGCCCCGGCGTCGCCGTCGACACCACCGCTTACCGGCTCCGCGCATGAAGCGAAACGACAAGGAACAGCTCGTTCGCGAGCTGAAAGAGCAGATCGGCGCCTCCAAGGCGCTCTATTATACGGACTTCACGGGCCTCAACGTGAAGCGGATGACGGACCTGCGCCGCAAGCTCCGCAAGGCGGGCGTGCAGTACGTCGTCATCAAGAACACCCTCGCGCTGCGCGCCGTGAACGAGTCGGGCCTCGTTGGCGAGCGGCTCAAGGGCCCCACGGGCCTGGTGATGGCCACCGATCCGGTGGCTGCCGCCAAGATCCTGACCGACTTCGCGAAGGCGAACGATCAGCGTCCCGCGGTGAAGGGCGGCCTGTTCGATGGCGCGGCCATCGACGCCGAGCAGGTGAAGCGGCTCGCGGCCATGCCGTCGCGCGAGCAGATGCTGGCCGAGCTGGGGGCGGGCCTCCAGTCGCCGCTCAGCGCGATGCTGGGCGTCATGAACAGCCTGCTGACGAACTTTGCTGGTGCACTCGACGCGCTCAAGGCGCAGAAAGAAGGCGCTTAATTCCCAGGCGTACCGGCCGTCGCCCTTGCGTCCAGAGGGCTCGGCCTGCCTGACTCACACGCCCCAGGATACCCTGGGAACACTTTCGGAGATTACGATAATGGCTACCATGAGCAACGACGAGATCCTGGACGCGATCGGCAACAAGACGGTCTTCGAGCTGGCCGACCTGATCGAGTCCTTCAAGAGCAAGTTCAACGTCACGATCGCGGCCGCCCCGGTGGGCGGTGGTGCGGGCGGCGGCGGCGCAGCGGCCCCGGCCGCGGCAGTCGAGGAGCAGACCGAGTTCACGGTCAACCTCAAGGAAGCCGGCGCGAAGAAGATCCAGGTCATCAAGGTCGTCCGTGAGATCACGGGCCTCGGCCTGAAGGAAGCGAAGGACCTGGTCGACGGCGCGCCGCAGGCCGTGAAGGCCGGCGTGTCGAAGGACGAGGCCGCCACGATCAAGACCAAGCTCGAAGAGCAGGGCGCCGTCGTCGAAGTGAAGTAAGGAAGCCCGACGCCCGCCGAGGTGGCGCCGGCCGTCATCCGACGCCCGCCGCCACCCCGGCTGCTCGTGCTCTCCTGACCTTCACTTCGGACGCCTGCGTGCACCACTCTCGTTGCACGGCAACACAACTGAAGCAGCACTATGGCACGCCCCGGTCACCGCGCGTTTGCGCGGGCGGTCGGGGCCACCGCCGTTTTTCCTGCCCCCGCGGGTGAGATATGCCTGAATTGATGAAAGAGATTTCCTTTGGTAAGCTGGACGAGCAGGGGATGGCCATGCCCCACCTCCTCGACATCCAGACGCGCGCCTTCGAGGCGCTGCTCCAGCTGGACGCCGCCTCGCACGACCGCGAGGACATCGGCCTCGAGCGGGTCTTCAAGGACCTGTTCCCCATCACCGACGTCCACGAGAATTTCTCGCTGGAGTTCGTCCGGTACACCCTCGGCGAGCCGAAGTACACGGTCGAGGAGTGCATCGAGCGTGACATGACCTACTCGGCGCCGCTCAAGGCGACGCTGCAGCTCGTCATCAACGAGGAAGTGAACGGGGTCAAGCGCCCGCGCAACATCATCGAGAAGGAAGTCTATCTCGGCGAGCTGCCCCTCCTCACGCCGCTCGGCACCTTCGTCATCAACGGGGCGGAGCGCGTCATCGTCAGCCAGCTGCACCGCTCGCCGGGCGTCGTGTTCGAGGAGAGCACGCACCCGAACGGCCAGCGCCTGATCTCGTCGCGCATCATCCCCTTCCGCGGGAGCTGGGTCGAGTTCACCGTGGACATCCACGACATCGTGTATGTCCACATCGACAAGAAGAAGAAGTTCCCCGCCACGGCGCTCCTCCGCGCCTTCGGCTACGGGTCGAACTCCGACATCCTGCGCCTGTTCTTCGCCGTCCGCGAGCTCGACCTCACCAAGGAGCGCGAGAGCCGCTCCGAGATGCGCGAGTGGCAGGGCGCCATCGTCGCCGAGGACATCGAGCTGCCGGGCGAAGTCACGCCGGAAGACGCGCCCAAGCTCCGCACCAAGAAGCTCAAGGCCGAGCGCGAGCGCGCCGAGAACAACATGCTCGTCAAGGAAGGCGACGAGCTGAGCGAGGAGATCTACAACCGCCTCCGCCGCCAGGGCGTCACGGCGGTGAAGGTCTTCGCGTCGTACATGACCGTGGACATCCGCGACGAGCAGGACGCCGTCGAGCGCCAGGAGCGCCCGATCCGCCGCACGCTCGCCGTCGACGTCGTCACGGCCGATGGCGAAGTGGTGGCCGAGGCCGGCCAGGCGCTCAGCGACGCGCTGATGAAGAAGATCCGCAAGGCCGAGATCAACAAGGTCAAGGTCTTCGTCGCCAGCGGCCGGGCCGAGAGCGTGATGATCAAGAACACGCTCGCCAAGGACCCCACCGCCCGGTACTACAAGAAGGAGAACGGGGAGCAGCGCGAGTACGCCGTGGATTCCAAGACCGGCGAGGAGCTCGCGCTCAAGCAGATCTACGGGCTGCTGCGCCCGGGTGACGCCCCCGACACGCTCACGGCCAAGCAGGCGCTCGAGCGCCTGTTCTTCAGCCCGAAGCGCTACGACCTCGGCCGCGTCGGCCGGTACAAGATCAACCAGCGGCTCGGCCTCAACACGCCGGCCGACCTCACGGTGCTCACGAAGGAAGACTTCGTGGAGATCGTGCGCTACCTGGTGGAGCTCAGCGAGAACCGCGGCCACGTCGACGACATCGACCACCTCGGCAACCGCCGCATCCGCTCGGTCGGCGAGCTCATCGCCAACCAGTTCTCGGTCGGCCTCTCCCGCATGGCGCGCCTGGTGAAGGAGCGCATGTCGATCAACACCGACCCGGAGAAGATCTCGCTGGACGACCTGGTCAACGCGCGCACCGTCAGCGCGGTCATCCAGGCCTTCTTCGGCAGCTCGCAGCTCTCGCAGTTCATGGATCAGACCAACCCGCTCGCCGAGCTGACGCACAAGCGTCGCCTCTCGGCGCTCGGACCTGGCGGTCTGACGCGCGAGCGCGCCGGCTTCGAAGTGCGCGACGTGCACTACTCGCAGTACGGGCGCATGTGCCCCATCGAGACGCCGGAAGGCCCGAACATCGGCCTGATCACGAGTCTCGCGACGTATGCGCGCGTGAACGACCTCGGGTTCATCGAGACCCCGTACCGTGTCGTGAAGAACGGCCGCGTCACGAGCGAGATCTCCTGGCTCGACGCGAACAAGGAAGAGGACGCGATCATCGCCCAGGCGAGCGCGCCGTTGAACGACGACGGCACGTTCATGGAAGAGCTGGTGCTCGCGCGCCAGCAGGGCGACGTGCCCCTCACGGCGCCCGATCGCATCGACTACATGGATGTCGCCCCGGAGCAGCTCGTCTCCATCGCCGCGGCGCTCATCCCGTTCCTCGAGCATGACGACGC
>JAQBPZ010000135.1 GCA_028287225.1 Gemmatimonadota bacterium | reverse complement strand
CGGCGCCACGATGCCCGCCGGCGCCGCGCCGGCGCCGACCTCCGCCATCACGCCCATGCCGATCGTGCGCGACGCGGCCGGCGACGCGCGCTGGGCCGACTCCGTCCTCGCGACGCTCACCCTGCGCGACAAGGCCGCCCAGATGGTGTGGCCCTGGATCCTCGGCGACTACACGGCCGTGGACAACCCGGCGTGGCTCCGCGTGGAGCGGCTCATCCGCGACAACAAGCTCGGCGGCATCATCATCTCCGTCGGCAGCCCCCTCGACATCGCGGCGAAGACGAACGCGCTCCAGCGCGCGGCCTCGCTGCCCCTGCTCGTCGGTGCCGACCTGGAGACGGGCGCCGCCTTCCGCGCCCGCGGCGGCTACTTCATCCCCAACGCCATCGACCTCGGCGGCGCCACGCCCTTCCCGTACCAGATGGGCATCGGCGCCACGCGCGACACCGCGCTCGCCTACGAGATGGGCCGCGTCACCGCCATCGAGGGACGCGCGCTCGGCATCCACATGGCGTTCGCGCCGGTGCTCGACGTCAACAACAACCCGAAGAACCCGGTCATCAGCGCGCGGTCGTTCGGCGAAAGCCCGGAGCTCGTCGCGCGCATGGGCACGGCGTTCATCCGCGGCATCCAGGAGAACGGGATGCTCGCCACGGGCAAGCACTTCCCGGGGCACGGCGACACCGAGGAGAACTCGCACCTCGAGCTCGCGCACGTGCGCGTGTCGCGCGCGCGGCTCGACAGTGTCGAGCTGCTGCCCTTCCGCGCGGCCATCCGCGCCGGCGTGCGCGGCATCATGACGTTCCACGGCGACCTTCCCGCGCTCGACCCCAGCGGCACGGCGGCCACGCTGAGCCCGAAGGTGATGCTGGATCTCCTGCGCCAGGAGATGGGCTTCAAGGGGATCCTCGTCACCGACGCGCTGGACATGAACGGCGCGCTCGGCGCGAAGTCGATGGCCGAAGTCACGCAGCTGGCGGTCGCCGCGGGGAACGACGTGCTGCTGATGCCGACCGACGTGCCGACGGCGATCGAGGCCGTGGTGTCCGGCGTGCAGGCCGGCCGCTTCACCGAGGCGCGGATCAACGAGTCGGTGCGCAAGCTGCTGATCGCGAAGCGCGAGATGGGGCTCGACCGCAACCGGTTCGTGGACGTGGAGAACGTGCGGCGGGTGGTGGCGGTGGGCGCCAACCTCGCGCCGGCGCGCGTGGCGGCCGAGCGCGCGATCACGCTCGTGCGCGACTCGCTGGGCCTGGTGCCCTTCAACCGGATGCCGACCTCCAGCCGCGTGGTGAGCTTCTCGGTGGCGCCGCGCGCCGAGCTGAGCGCCGGCACGGGCTTCAACGAGGAGCTGCGCTCCATGTTTCCGCAGCTGCGCACGCAGAACCTGAATCCGGAGGTCGTGTTCGATGCGACGGCCGGAGCGGCCGCGGGCGGCACGGGCACGTACGTCGCGAGCCCGGTGCCGAAGCTCGCGCCGGCCATCGTGGAGAACGCGCTGCGGGCCGCCGAGGGCGCCGACCTGGTGATCGTGTCGTCGTACTTCGGCGCCAGCTCGAGCACGGCGACGCTCGCGGCCACGGGCGGGCTGCCCGAGCTGCTCGACGGGCTGCAGAGGGCGGGACGGAAGGTGGTGCTGGTCTCGTTCGCCAACCCGTATCTCGCACGCGACCTGCCGGCGACGCCGGTGTTCCTGGAGGCGTGGAGCGCCTCGCCGCTGTCGCAGCGCGCCGCGGCGCGCGCGCTGCTGGGGCGCGCGCCGATCAGCGGGCAGCTGCCGGTGACGATCCCGGGAGTCGCGCCGTTCGGCGCGGGGCTGCGGCGCGAGGCGGCGATCGTTCCGTAGCAGCGGGGGCGGGTCCGCGCGCTAAGTCGCGGCGGTGGCGGGAGATCGGACGACCGGCGTGCGGATCCATGACGGATCGGGGCACGCCGGTCGTCTTCTTGCGCAGCATCGCGACGTCATGTGGCGCACCGTGCCGAGCGGCTGATCGGTCACAGCGTCCGTTGACGCGCCCATCGGGACGCCGTATATCACGTGAGCGCCGCGATCCTCTATTCTGGGCAACTTGCTACTAATTGGATCGACCTCGGTGCAGGCGCCCTTGACATTAGTGACGTTTTGTTACTAATTCGCGCCACATGCGCGAGCGCTCCTCTCCATCGATGAAGCCTGCCGTCCGACGGACTACCCTGGCCGTGGACGTCGTGGTGCTCTCGCCAACCGCCGACGCGCTGGCGGTGCTCCTCGTCCGCACCCCGGCGGGCTCGCGCGAGCGGTGGATGCTTCCGTGGGATGCGCCGCAGGCGACCGAGGGTCTCGAGGAGGCCGCCGCCCGCATCACCGAGTCGGTGCTCGGCACCACGCCGGCGTACTTCGAGCAGGTCGGCGCGGTGGCCGACGGGAAGCGCCATCCGGGTGACGCCGAGGTCTCGGTCGGCATCGTCGTGCTCTCGCCCTCGGGCGCGGGCGCGCCCGCCGAGGACGCGGAGTGGTTTCCCATCGCCAGTCTCCCGACACTGGCGCCGCGTCATCGCACCATCGTGGAGCGTGCGGCCGCCGTCGTGCGGCAGCGCGTGGATCAGTCTCCGCTCGCCTTCCGCCTGCTGCCGCCGACCTTCACGCTCAGCGACCTCCAGTCGATCTACGAGCTCCTCCTCTCGCGCCGCCTCCACAAGGCGAGCTTCCGCCGGGCGTTGCAGGCGAGCTACCTGGTGGAGCCCACCGACGAATGGCGCAGCGAAGGCCGCGGCCGCCCCGCGCAGCTCTTCCGCTTCGCGCCCAAGAAGCGCCGCGGCGCGCGCCGCGGCGTCCGGTTCGACCTGTTCAGTGAGTAGGACGGTAGGACGGTAGGACGGCAGGACCGAATGACGGTTTGTCGGTTTCCGGTTTGTCGGTATCCAGCCTGCCCCGGGACGCATGGGCTGACCGGGGCTGGCCGAATACCGAGAAACCGTAAACCGACAAACGTGTTCGGTCCTACCGTCCTACAGTCCTACAGTCCTACAATCCCCTCTTGCCCCTGGCATATTAGTCGCAATATGTTCTTTAGGTCCAATCTCGGGACGGAACATGCTCGACTACCTGGACGGCCTCTGCGCGGCGCTGCTCGCGCGGAATGGGACGGAGATCCGACGGCTCCTGCGCCACCCCCTGGCGCGGGCGCTGCCGCGTCGCGTGCGCGAGGAAGGCTACGCCATCGCACGCGCCGGGCCGGAAAGCCTCCGCGCCCCCGTCCAGACGCTCCACTTCTACCACCAGACCCTGCACCTCCTCGGCGCCCGCCCCACGGCCGCCGCCGTTGGCCGGTCCGACCTCGCGCCGGCATCGCCGGGTCGCGCCATGGACGGCGCACAGATCGAGATGCCCCTCCGGGCCGTCGGCGGCTGACACCGGCTCGGCAACAGCATTTGACCGCGAAGGGCGCGGAGGACGGCCGCTCGGAACGCATCCAGACGCGCCAGTTCGGACAATCCGCTCGGAACGCATCCAGACGCGCCAGTTCGGAGAATCCGCTCGGGACGCATCCAGACGGGCCGGTTCGGACCGAATGCACCGAATTGAAACGAGAACTGCCGGATCACTTCACGGTGCGCTCGCGTATGACGCTGCACCGGAAATGATTCGGCAGTTTTTGGTGAACTCGGTGTATTCGCTCCGAACCGACGCCTCGTGTGGCCGGCCCGAGCGGCCGTCCTCCGCGTCCTCCGCGTCCTCCACGTCCTCCGCGGTCGGATGCTGTTGGAGTGCCGTGCGACTACTCGAGCGTCGCCTCCAGCGCCTTCATCGCACGTCCGAGCGCACGCACCGTCGGCCGTTCCGAGAGCCCTTCCCGCCAGATGTCCCCGATCCGCTCCGAGCGCGCCGGGATCGTCGTGATCGTGAAGCCGGTGAGCTTGAGCCGAGGGGTCAGCTCGCGCGGCCGCAGCGGCGCGGAGACCGTCGCGGCGGGCTTGGCGCGCAGGCTGTACGCCGCCGCCATGCTCTTCCCGTGCGAGTTCTGCATCGCGTCCACGTAGATGCTCCGCTCCGGCCGCGAGCGGATCGACCGCTCCACCGTCGCCAGGTCCGGGCGCGCCACCGTCGCGGCCCGTGCCACGAGCTCCGCCAGCGCCAGCGACGTGTCGTACGTCGTGCGGGCCGGCAGGGGGAAGACGAGGTGGATCCCGCGCGAGCCGGACGTCTTGAGCACCACGGGAAGCTCCACCTTCCGCGCGATGCGCACGATCTCCTGCGCCAGCTCCACCACCCACGCGAACGGCACCCCCTCGCCGGGATCCAGGTCGATCAGGCAGCGGTCGGGCGAATCGATGTCCTGCACCCGCGAGAACCAGGGATGGATCTCGATGGCGCCCAGCTGCACGGTATAGAGCAGCGTCGCGAGGTCGCCGCCGATGATCCGGTCCTGCCGCCCCTTGTCCACCGTCTCCACCTGGTCCACGCGCACCGTGTCGGGCACGTGCGGGCCGGCGTCCTGCTGGAAGAACATCTCGCCGCCCACCCCGGTGGGATAGCGCTTCAGGATCAGCGGGCGCCCATCGATGTCCGGCAGGATGAACCGGGACATGCGCGTATAGTAGCGCATTACTGCGCCCTTGGTGGCGCCTGTTTCCGGGAAGATGACGCGGCCGAGGCTCGAGACGTGGAGACGGGTGTCGTGGCCCAGCTCCACCTCGCCGTCCCCCGCCCCCTGCTCGATGGCCAGGAGCTGCGCCTCGACGTCCGGCGGCGTCCCCACCTGCCGGACGGGCTTCCGGGGTGCCTTCTTCGCCGGCTCCGCGGGACGCTTGGCGGTCGACTTCTTCGCCGCGCCGCGGCCCGCCGTCTCCTCGTCGTCGCGCTTCGTCCCCCCGCGCGCCGGCCGGCGCGCGCTCCTCGGCGCCGTCTTGGGGCCCGTCCGGACGTGCGGCTTGGCCTTCGTCGGCGGCTTCACCCCGCGCGAGGCGGGTGTCGTGGTCTTACGCGGCATCGGTCGTCATCTCTCCGGTTCCCCAGCGCTGCAGGCTCACTCCCTCGATGGTCACGTCCTTCGCCGGCTTGTCGTCGCGCACCCCCAGGAAGATGGGCTGGCGCAGCAGTCGGTCGGACGTCCACTCGGCGAACTTTACCTCGACGACCACCTTCGGTGTGACCCAATGCGCCTTCTCGTTCGTGCGGGGCGGTGTCACGAAGGGCGACGTCGGGCGCTCGAGGCGCTCCAGGCGGCCATGCATCTCGGCCAGCCCCTCGTGCGTGAAGCCCCCGCCCGTATGGCCGACGTACACCAGCTTGCCCGCCGCGTCGTAGGCGCCGAGCAGCAGCGCGCCGAAGTACGGACGCGCCTTGCGCGGCTCCGTGAACCCGCCCACCACGAACTCGGCGCGGAACAGCAGCTTCAGCTTGAGCCAGTCGTCGGAGCGCGCGCCGGGCTGGTACCTCGCGTCGGTGCGCTTGGCGATGATCCCCTCCCACCCCGCCCTGCGCGCCTTCGTCAGCATGCTCGCGCCGCGCGGGCTGCTCACGCTCACCGCGAGCGTGGCGTCGTCCGGGTCGCCCGCCTCCTCGAACAGCGCCTCCAGCCGCGCCCGGCGCTCGGTCCACGGCGCCCGGCCCAGCGCCGACCGGCCGTCGCGCAGGATGTCGAACAGCACGAGCGACGTGGGCGCCTCCAGCGCGAGGCGCAGGATCTCGTCGTGATCCTTGAGGTGCATGCGGCCCTGAAGCTGCTGGAACTCGCTCGCCTCCGTGCCGGACGACGCCGAGCGACGTCGCCGCCGCGTGCGGGCCACGACCTCGCCGTCGAGCACGAGGGTGCGGCCGGCCCGTTGCGCGAGCTCACGCAACGCGAGGATGATCTCGGGGAACTGCGTGCTCTTGTCCTTCCCGTTGCGCGTGATGATCCGCGCACCCCGCGCCGACGCCTCGGCGATCACCCGCATGCCGTCGTACTTCGGCTCGAAGGTCCAGTCGCCGCCGGTCGGCAGCGCATGGCCAAGGGTGGCCATCATCGGCTCGGGTAGGGTGGCGCGCGGAGTCGGCACGTCGCGAAACACGGGCAAAACCAGTGCCGATTATGCACGGGGTCGCTTGCTCGTCAGACGCAGGACGCGCTGCTGTCAGCGCGGGACGAGTTGCCGTCCATGTACGCGAGCCTCCGCGAATGGGCAGCGAATCCCTGCGAATATCCCCCCGGCATCTTCGAGAGCCTCGCGGGAACTCGCCGCCCATGCCCAGGAAATTCGCGTACGCGCAACGACCCAGGCGACCGCCACGCAGATGCGGGTCGGTCACGCCACGGAAAAGGCAGAGCGCCCCGCAGCGGTGGGCTGCGGGGCGCTCGCGTCGTCCGTTCCGGGTTCCGGCCCGATCCGGTCAGCTGGCCTTGCTGACGTCCGCGGCCTGGGGGCCCTTCTGTCCCTGGACGATCTCGAATTCCACCTTGTCCCCTTCGGCGAGAGACTTGAAGCCGTTCCCCGTGATGGCGCTGAAGTGCACGAACACGTCAGGACCACCCTCACGCGAGATGAAGCCGAACCCCTTCGCGTCGTTGAACCACTTCACCGTGCCTGTGATGCGAGCCATGAACCGTACCTCTTACCAGAGCTGTGCCTGATCCCGCGTAGCGAGGGAGTGGCCGGTTACGGCCGCTGCTCGTCCCACGTGATCCGTGTGATGCCCCGGTAGCGCGAATCGCTTCATGCTCGGGGCGGGACGTACTTCAGGATCGGGCAAGTTTTGTGCACACGGGGAGTTGCGGCACCGGGTGGCGGCGACGGCGTGCAACGCGCGTTCTCGAGGCCGCTGAGCAGCATGGCGGCCGGCGTGATGACGGAAACGCGACACGGGGCCTGTGAAGGCCCCGTGTCGCGGGTGGCGGCTCCCACCCAGTTCGTCCTGCCAGTGGATCGACGTGTACTACGCCGCACCCGCGATGTAGCGCGCGAGGCGTCCGCACTCCCGACACTGCAGTGTGACCTGCGAGCGCGGCTGGGGCGGAAAGTCGTCGGGGGTCCGCTCGATCTGTCCCGAACACGACGGGCAGCTCAGCGGCGAGCCGTTCCGGTCGTTCGCGATCAGGTGGAGCGCTTGCACTGGGTTATACGTAGCCGGGCGCGGCTTGCGCATTGGCCCTCCAATATGATTTCGCAGCAACCCCGGATACATGGCGCCGGGCCGCCTGACGAATAGTAACCCTCAAAGAGCCTAAAGCACAGTGGGGCATCGTCTTGCGAAGTAACGCACGGAGTGGCGTCATCGTTGGGCTCGTTCTGGCATGCGCCTGTGGTCCCCACGCACGACTCCCGCAACGGCCCCTCGACATCCCCGCGGCCCTGCCCGCTACCGACAGCGGGACGAGGCTCGCGCACACACTCGCACCGCTGTTATACCTCCAGCGGGACGAGTGGTTCCCTCTGGACCGCGCGGTCGCCGTCCTGCACCCCACGCGGCGGGTCATCGCCTATCACCTGCTCTGGCGCGACGACGTCCACGGCGCCTGGATCCCCTTCACCGTGCCCACGGACGAGGAGGTGGTCTGGGTGGGCTACGACCCCAGCGGCGCTCCGACCGAGCTGTGGACCTTCTGGCACGGCCGGATCCTGCACACCGACTGGCGCGGCCGCGGCACGCCGGCCATCGACGTCCAGTGGGGAAAGCACGGCTCCCTCCCGCGCGGCACCATCGAGAGCGACCTCCCGCCCCTGCGAACCCTGAACGCCTTCTACGCGTACACCTTCCTCGGCCTGCCCGACATCCTCCTGGGGCGCATCACCAGGCCGGGCCCGTCGGGCTTCTTCCACTCGTACGACCGCTACCGCGACTTCTCCCGCCTGCTCGTCCTGGGCGACTCCCTGGACCTCGTGGTCCGCACCACCGACGCCCGCGACGCCCTGTCGGCGGTGTTCGGCGCGCGCTACTCGGGGAAGAGCCAGTGGCCATGGGAGTAGCGCCGTAACCTGCTCGGCCGGGTTCTGGGGTTAGGAGCTGACTGACGGTTACCTGATCGCCTTCAGGCGTCCCGGCGCCCTCACCGCCGCAACAACAACAGCGTTTCACCGCGGAGGGCGCGGAGGACGGCCGCTCGGGCCGGCCACAGGAGGCGTCGGTTCGGACCGGATGCACCGAATTGAAACGAGAACTGCCGGATTCCTGCCGGGCGCGCAGGTAGCCGATGCGGCACCAGAAGGGATCCGGCAGTTCTCGGTGCATTCGGTGCATCCGGTCCGAACCGGCCCGTCTGGATGCGTCCCGAGCGGATGTCCAAACCGACGCCTCGTGTGGCCGGCCCGAGCGGCTGTCCTCCGCGGTAAAACGCTGTTGCCGAGAAGGACCTAGCGCCGACCAGCGGGCGTGAACAGGAGGTCCTGGTAGTCGAAGCTGAAGTCCGCCAGCGGCGAGACGGCCGCCATCTTCATGCTCTCGATGCCGCCCTGAGGGGTGAGCGCGAAGGTGACGTACGCGTCGGGCAGGCTCGGCGTGCGCCAGTGCGCCACGAAGGTGTCGTACTGCCAGTGCTCCAGATCCCCGATGAACGCCTTCGAGGGCGAGAAGCGGAGCACCAGCCGGTCGCCCTCCATCGTCACGGTCGCCTCGCCGAACATCGGGTCGGTGTACCGGCCGGCGTACTGCGCGAGCGCGAGGGAGGGGCGCGAGCTCCGGTTGCGGCCCTCCAGCGCGCGGCGCTCCACGTCGGCCGCCTCCGCCTCGGCGCGCCGCTCCTCCACGCTCGTCGGCGTCGCCCAGTCCACCGCGGGCGCGCCGAGCATCGCGTCGGCCACCTGGTACGGCAGCGAGTTGATGATGCCGCTCTCCGCGTTGGTGAGCAGCACGATGCCCAGCCGCTCCGACGGGATGAGGATGGTGCGCGACGTCATCCCCGCGAGGCCGCCGGTGTGCGTGAGCATCTTGCGGCCGCGGTAGTCGCGGAGGAACCACCCCAGCCCGTACTCGGAGAAGTCCGGCTGCAGGCCGGCCAGCGCGGGCGGGTAGCTGCCGATCGGGATCATCGTGACCCCCGACCACATCTCGCGCGTGCGCGCGGCGGACCAGAGCGGCGCCGAGCGGCCCGCGACGCGGCCCGAGTCGAGCTGCGCCATCATCCAGCGCGTGAGGTCGGTGACGTTGGTGACGATGCCGCCCGCCGCCGCGGTCACGTCGGCGGTGTCGCGCGGCACCACCTGCACCACCCCGTGCACGCGTGCATGCGGCACGGCGTAGTTCACGCCCGGCGCGAACGCCGACACCGACGTTTGGGTGGACGTCATGCCGAGGGGCGTGAAGAGGCGCGCCTGGACGAACTGCTCCCAGCTCTGGCCCGTGAGCGCCGGCACCAGCTCGCCCGCGGCGATGTACAGCACGTTGTCGTACGCGTACGCGCTCCGGAAGCTCGTGGCCACGCGTGCGTACCGGATGCGCCGCAGCACCTCGGCGCGGGAGTAGTCCGAGTGGTACCAGAGCAGGTCGCCCGCGCCGAGTCCCAGGCCGCTGCGGTGGGTGAGGAGGTCGCGGACGGTGAGCTCACGGGTGACGTAGGCGTCCGAGAGCTGGAACCAGGGGAGCCGCTGCACCACCGGGTCGTCCCACCGCAGGCGTCCCTCGTCGACCAGCATCGCGAGCGCCGCGCTGGTGAACGCCTTGGTGTTGGAGGCGATCTGGAAGAGCGTCGTCGCGTCCACCCGTGCGGGCTCGCCGAGCTGGCGCACGCCGTAGCCCCGGGTGAGGACGACCCGCCCGTCCTTCACGACGGCGATGGCGAGCCCCGGCACCTCGAACTGCCGCATGGCCCGCTCGACGCTGGCGTCGAGCGAGGCGGGCAGCCCCTGTGCGCGGGTGGTGGCGGGGAGGGCGACGGCAAGCGCCGCGAGACAGGGAAGGAGGCGCATCATGCGTGGGGTTCGAGTTGTCCGGGCGCCGGTCGCCCCGATGCCGTCAGCGTACGCGAATTCCTTCGAATGCGACGAACGGCAATCGATGCGAATTCCCCTGACACACCAGGGATTCGCATCGATTGTCGTGTACCCATTCGCGGGGATTCGCGTACGCCTGAAAGCACCAGGCGACCCGCGGAACGCGTACGCAGAAAGCACCAGGCGACCCGCGGAACGCGTACACCTGAAGGCACCAGGCGACCGGCGGAGAAGCCTAGCCGTCGGTCCAGGTGCCGTCGGGGCGGCGCCAGATCTTCCGGCCCACGCGCCAGGGGCGCTTGTCGGAGACTTCCTTGCCGCCGCCGAAGTGCTCGGGCTCCTCGAGCGACTCCATCATGTCGTTGGCCTTGGCGCTGGCTTCGTCGGCCCAGTGCACGATCTCCGCTTCCGTCGTCATCGGCTCCACCGGGCTTCCGAACTCCAGCTTGCCGTGGTGCGAGAGGATCATGTGCTGGATGTCGAGCAGCTGGCCCGGCGTGCAGACCGACGCGAGGCCGGCGGCCGCGAGGCGGCGCTCCAGCATCAGCGTGCCGAGGACCACGTGGCCCAGCAGGAGGCCGCAGGTGGTGTAGTCGAAGGCGCCGCCGTCGATGCAGTATGCCTCCACCTTGCCCACGTCGTGCAGCAGGGCGCCGGCGACCACGAGGTCCACGTTTGCCTTCATCGTGCGGGCCGTCTGCTTGGCGATGGAGGTCACCTCGTAGACGTGCAGCAGGAGGCCGCCGAGCTTCGCGTGGTGGCCGCGGACCGAGCCGGGCGTCAGCTCGAGCTTCAGGCGGAAGTCGTCGTCGGCGTAGAACAGGTCCACCAGGCGCCGGAGCGCCGGCGTCGACATCTCGGCCCGCTGCCGGTCGATCCAGTCCCAGAGCTTGACCGTGTCGCCCGCGATGCGCGGGAGGAAGGCGTGCAGGTCCACCAGCTCGTTGGGCAGGACGCGCAGGGGGCCGGTGAGCTGGATCTGCCGCTTCCCCGTCTTGGCGTACATCCCGACCTGCCCGATCGCCTGCACCACGCGGCCCCGGTCGGCGCCGTCGGCCCATTCGCGCTGGTTGGACCAGATGGGTGCCACGTCGATGTGGCCGGAAGCGTTGCCGAGCTTCAGGATCACGAAGGGATCCCCGTTGCCCTGCGTCTTTTCCACCCGGTCGACCACCAGGAGCTCGTGCTGGACGCGCTCCCCGATGGAGAGCTGCCCGAGGTTCAGGGGAGGCATGCACCAAGAGTGGGCAATTGCCCGGTACGGTGCAAGGGAAATCGGTGGGGCGGCACCGCGATGCGTGCAATCGGCCGCCTTCGCGTGCGCCGACCGGCCAGCGCGAGCCGGGTTTCGCGGTGATCCAGCTGCATCCGGATCGTGATGCGCCGGCCATGACGCGAGGCGTTGCTGGCACGACGGCGTCGGGTCGTCGTCGTTCCGAAAAAAAATAATGCTGGCACAGTTGCCGTTGCTGCAGCATCTTCCCCGCGCGTCGATGATCGTCGCAGGTCGCGACTAATCGGCGCATCCTCGTCGTGCGCTGCGTCCCGTCATGCGACACTGCATGATGATGCGCGCCGGCGGAGCAGCGTGATGCGCGCGGCGATGCGCCCGAATCTTGCGCAAGGGTCGAGCGATTCGCGCAGCACAGAGAGCCACTATCCGGCAAGGAGAGGCAGCGATGGCAGCGAAGAAGAGTGGGGCGAAGCGCAGCGCGGGCAAGAAGACGGCACGCCGCGGCGGTCCGGCAATCGCGAAGCGCGGTGGCGCGAAGAAGGGCGGGGCCAGGAAGGGCGCCGCCAAGAAGGGCGCCGCGAAGAAGGGTGCGGCCAAGAAGGGCGCCGCGAAGAAGGGCGCGGCCAAGAAGGGTGCGGCCAAGAAGTCGTCGCGCGGGCCGGCGCTGAAGCGCTCGGGCGGCATGGCGAAGAAGGGCGGCGCCAAGCGGTCGGGTGGCGCGGCGAAGAAGGGTGGCGCCAAGCGGTCGAGCGGCGCGGCCAAGAAGGGTGGTGCGGCCAAGAAGGGCGGCGCCGCCAAGCGCTCGTCCGGCGCGAAGAAGAGCAGCGGCGCCAAGCGCGCTACCGGCGGGGCGAAGCGCTCCGGCGGCGCCAAGCGGTCCGGCGGCTCGTCGGTGATGTCGCGCGTCCAGCGCGTCGCGGGCGGACTGGTGGAGCAGGCGCAGACCGCCGGCTCCTCGGCCGTCGAGGCGGTGAAGGAGCTGGGCGAGAACCTCGTCGAGCGCGTCTCGGGCTGACGACGGTTCGTGCCGCCGCGCTCACGGCTCCATCGTGAGCGCGGCGCACCTCGCGCCGGCCCGGGACGCTCGCGTCAGGCCGGCGCGACGCGCGAAAGGAACGACAGCACCATCGCCGCCACCTCGCGCTTGCAGTAATCCACCGTGATGACGTGTCCGCACCCGGTCACCCAGCGCCGCTCGGTGGGGGCGCGGAGGGCGGCCGTCGCGCGTTCGGCGATGGCCGTCGGGATGCGGATGTCCTCCCGCGAATGCACCACCAGCGTCGGCACCGTCACCGCGGCCAGCGCGCGCTGGCCGGCACGCGCCGTGGCGACCAGGGCGCGCATCGCACGGGGCGAGAACACGCCGTAGGCGCGGCTTTCGGCGCCGGCCGCCGCGTCGTGCACGGACCGCGCGCCCCGCCCCGGCACGAACGGCACCACCGCGCCCCACAGCCACGAGGTGCGCGCCACCCAGCGCACCTGCCCCGGCGGCTCCATGTAGGGGGCCAGCAGCACCAGCGCGCGCACGTCGCTCGCCTCGGCCGCCACCTGCGCGGCCAGCGCGCCGCCCATCGACAGCCCCACGACACCGATCCACGACGACGACCGGCGCAGGACGTCCAGCCCCTCGCGCGATGCGTCCAGATAGTCCGACGCCCGCACCCGCGCGAACGCCGCCGGCGAGCGGCCGTGACCCGGCAGCAGCGGCGCATGCACCGTGTAGCCGGCGGCGTGCAGCTCGCCGGCCAGGTAGCGCAGCGTCTGCGGCGTGTCGCCCGACCCGTGCAGCAGCAGCAGCGCCCGGCCGCCCGGCGCCTGCAGCGTGAACGACTCGGCACCCACGACCACGCCATCCGGGGCCGTGGGGAAGCGGGCTGCGTACCGCGAGTCCGTTCGGCGCGTGACGCCGCCGTGATAGGCCCGGGCGAGGGCCGCGAGCACGAATGCCGGAAAGAGCCAGGGCCCCACGGTCAGTACCGCCGCACGGCCGGGTCGATCTCCACGCTCCAGCGGTCGATGCCACCGGTGAGATTGCGCACGTGCGCGAAGCCATGGTCGCGGAGCCAGGCCGCGGCGGCCGCGCTGCGCACCCCGTGGTGACAGTAGACCACCAGCTCCGCCTCGCGGTCCAGCGAGTGCACCGCCTGCGGCAGGGAGTTCAGCGGCACGAGCCGCGCATCGGGAAGGCGCGCGATGGCCCATTCGAAGGGCTCGCGCACGTCGAGCAGTGCCGGGGCGGTGCCGTCCCTCAGACGCGCGGCGAGCACGCCCGGCGCGATGTCGTCCCCGCCCGCATCGGCGCTCGCGTCGTCCGCGCGGGGGCTGCCGCAGAAGGCGTCGTAGTCCACCAGCTCGGTGATCTCGCGCGTGCCGCACGCCGGACACTCCGGATCGCGCGCGAGCTCGATGGTGCGGAAGCGCATGCGCAGCGCGTCGATCACCAGCAGGCGTCCGTCGAGCGTCTCGCCGGCACCGGTGATCAGCTTGATGGCCTCGGTGGCCTGGATGGTCCCCACCAGCCCGGGCAGCACGCCGAACACGCCGCCCTCCGCACAGCCCGGGGTGGTGCCGGGGGCAGGCGGCTCGCGGAACAGGCACCGGTAGCAGGGCGCCCCCTGCGCGCCGAACACCGACGCCTGCCCGTCGAACCGGATCACGCTGCCGTACACGTTCGGGATGCCGAGCAGCACGCACGCGTCGTTGATGAGGTAGCGCGTCGGGAAGTTGTCGCTGCCGTCCACCACCACGTCGTGGCCGCGCAGGATGCCCATCGCGTTCGCGCGCGTGAGGCGTGTCCGGTACGTGGTGACCCGCACGTGCGGGTTCAGGTCGCGCAGCCGGGCCTCGGCCGACGCCACCTTCGCACGCCCCACGTCGCGCGTGCCGTGCAGCACCTGCCGCTGCAGGTTGCTCACGTCCACCGTGTCGTCGTCGACGATGCCGAGGTGGCCTACCCCCGCCGCGGCGAGATAGAGCGCGGCCGGCGATCCCAGGCCCCCGGCTCCCACCAGGAGCACCCGCGCCGCCCGGAGCCGCGCCTGCCCCGCCTCACCGATGTCGGGAAGGATGAGATGACGGCTGTAGCGCTGCAGCTCGTCGGGCGAGAGGACGTCGTCGGCGGACATGCCGGGGAAAGCTAAGGGACGTCAGGTGTGAATGGCGTGCCCTGTCGTCCGCGTCGAACCGCGTGCCCTGCGGATCAGACGAGCGCCTGCGGCTCCCGGCCGTCCGCGATCCCCTCGACGAGCAGGGTGGCCTCGCCGGAGCTGTCGAGCCGCTCGAACAATCCGGCGGAGGGGGTCACGTAGAGAGTGCTGCCCGAACGCTCGACGAGCCCTTCCCCCGTGAGGCGGCCGAGCACGAGCGACACGGATTCGCGGGTGGCGCCCACCAGCTCGCAGAGCAGCCGGTAGCGAGCACTGCCCAGCTCGATGCGGCCGTCTTCCTGCACGAAGCTGTCGTGCGTCGCCATGCGATGCAGGGCGGTGACGAGCCGCTGCTCCACCGAGAGCGTGGTGAGCTCGCGCAGCTTCTCGAGCAGCATGGTCCGCTCCGCCATCACCTGCCCCACGACGGCCATCGCGTGCATCGGCTGCTCGCGGATGAAGGCCCGCAGCTTGAGGGTGCTCAGGAAGAGCGTGTCACTCTCCTCGTCCGCGCGCGCATCGGTGACGTAGCACCCGTTGGGGGAGAGCCCCTCGGCGCCGAACGTCTCGCCGGGTGTCGCGACCCACGGCACGAAGCCGCGGCCGGCTCGAACGCGGCTGCGCAGGACGACCCGTCCGCGCTCCACGATGAAGACGCCGTCGGCCGCGGTCCCGCGCTCGTAGATCTGGAAGCCGGCCGGCCAGGTGGCGCGCGCAACGTATCCCTGGAGCGCCACCCGCTCCACCAACGACAAGCGGGCGATGGTCGGCCCGGCCGGCTCTTCTTTCTGCGTCACTCTCGTCTCCGCCCGCATGGCTGTTTTTGCGGGGGGTGCAATACGTGGGCCGGGAGGGAAGCGACGATGGTACGGGATCAGCGGTCAGGGATCGGGGAATCAGGAACAGCAGAGGCGGCCCGAGCGGCTGTGTCACCCCGCAGGAGGGAGCCCCGACGCTGCGCGCGGGGTGAACTCCGCGACCGAGTGTCGGGATCTTCCATCCCTGCCGCGACGCTGGCCCGTCCGCAGGGACGAACGATCCCGACTCGGCGCGCTGCGCGCGCTCGTGGGATGACATCCGCTCGGGATGCGTCCCCGCGCAGTTCCTGATCCCCAATCCCTAATCCCTCCTACCTCCCCAGCGCCACCCGCGCGCGCACCAGCGCATCCGTCGCCAGGCCGAATCGCCGCGCGAGATCGGCCACCTCGTCGCTCGTGAGTCGTTCATCCCCCGCGCGCAGCGCCTCGTTCACCGACGGGAAGGCCATGTTCGCGTAGCCGTTGTCGATGTCGGCCACGTAGATGAGGTTGCGGTACCAGGGCCGTCCGCGCAGCCCCGCTGGACGCACCAGTGCCCGCTCCACCTCGCGCAGCGCGCCGTTCGTCGCCGCTCGGCGCGAGGGTGACAGCTCGCCCGCGCTCAATGCCGCGTCGCGCGCCGCCGCGAATGCGACGGCCTCGCGCTCCATGCGCGCGATCGCATCGTGCAGCGACTGGGTGGAGCCGCCCCACTTTCGCGCAGCGAACGCCTGCCCGATGGCAGGCAGGTAGCGCTGCATCGTGCGCGCGTATTCCACGTAGTCGTACGGCAGCACGTCCGCGTTCGCGAGGCGCAGCAGCATGGCCGCACCGATGCGCGCGGCCGCGGCGTGATACGCGAACGTGGGATCGCCGAATTTCGACATCCACGTGAAGTCGTCGTACTGCGAGTGATACACGCCCCCCGCGCCGCCGAAGCCCCATTCGGCGATCGGGATCCCGAGATGGTTGTAGAAGCCGGCGAAGTCCGAGCCGCCGCCGGGATCGCCCATCGCCGGCTCCGCGGTGTCCGCGACCGCCTCCGTGCGGCGCCATTGCGCGTACACGCTCCCCTTGCCGCTCGGGTCCGGCACCGCTCGCGCGACGTCGCGCAGCGTCGCGCGCAGCGACGGCGATCCGCCCCCGCCGAACCGCACGCCCTGCGCGGCGACGTCCTGGTTGAGGTAGGCGACCCCGCCGCGCATCAGCCGCAGCGAGTCGTCCTCCACGTACTCGGACGAGCCGAGCAGCCCCCACTCCTCCGCGTCCCAGGTGGCGAACACGATGGTGCGCTTCGGACGATGGCCTGCCTTCACCGCGTCGGCGATCGCGCGCGCCGACTCCAGCACGCTCACCGTGCCGCTCACGTTGTCCGCGGCGCCCGGACCCCACCCGTCGCGATGGCCGCCCACGAGCACCATCTCGTCGGGAAAGTCGCTGCCGCGCACGATGCCGAACGTGTCGTAGATCGGCTTCACCGGGCGCGTCGCGCGGTCGTCCGTCACCCGGACGCGCGCCTTCACCACCCCCGGTCCCACGTGGTAGCGGAAGGGCAGGCCGCCCTGCCATCCGGCCGGCACCTCGCGCCCGCGCAGCTCGTCGAGCAGCTCACCGGCGTTCCCGTAGGAAATCGGCACCACCGGGATGTGCGGGATGTCCATCTCGCGCTCGGCGAGCCGCGGCGTGCCCGCGATGCTCGGCGTGAGCGGGGTGGCCGGATCCCCGGCGCCGTTGAAGACGCTTCCGCGCTGCACGCCGTTGCGGTTCCGCATCGGGCCGTTGGGGTACACGTCGCCGCGCACGTAGCCGTCGTCCTGCGGATCGCTGTAGATGAGCAGCGCGGTGGCGCCATGCCGCTCCGCCTCGCGCGCCTTGATGCCGCGGAACGAGCGGCCATACCGCGCGATCGCGATGCGTCCCTTCACGGAGACGCCGAGGGAGTCGAGCTTCGCGTAGTCCTCGATGAGGCCGTAGTTCACGTAGACCACGTCGCCGGTGACGTCGCCCTGCCCGCTGTAGCCGTTCACCGTGAGGTACTGCGCGCCCCGCGACGTCGGGTCGCCGGCGACCGCCGGCTCGGGAAGCGACAGCGCGCGCGGCCGCGGCGCGACGCGCCACACCTGCACGCTGGTCGGGTGTGGCATGAACACGTCGTAGCGCCGCACCTCCGTCTCCAGCCCCATCGCCTTCATCTGCGCGATGACGTAGTCGCGGGTGCGCTCCTGGGCCGGCGTGCCGGCGACGTGGGTCTCCGCGCTCAGGATCCGGGAGTGCTCGCGTGCCCGTGCCGCATCGGGCCGGCCGATCGCCTGCGCCTCCACGGCGCGCTCGGCCGCCGAGGATGCGGCGGTGTAGCCGGGTAACGGCGCAGCCTGCTGCGCCGAGAGCAGCGCTGGCGTGGCCAGGAGGGAGAGGTAGATGA
>JAQBPZ010000078.1 GCA_028287225.1 Gemmatimonadota bacterium | reverse complement strand
CGATGGAGTTGCGCGCCATGCGCCAGTTGTTGAACAGCAGGTTCTCACGCTGGCGCGACGCGAGGTCCAACACGGCGCGATTGGCCGTGAGCGAGTACTCGATCGACTGCCGGAAGTGCCAGGGCTGCGGCGCGATCGGGTACGGCAGGTCGGCGCGGGGCAGCTGCTGGTCGGGGATGAACGGGATGACCTGCGGCGTCGGGTTGCCGATGGTCTCCGTGAGCAGCCCGATCATGTTGTGGAAGTAGGGCGTGGTGCGCAGGCCGCCGTTCCACCAGGTGGAATACGTGGAGCCCGAGCGCATGGTGACGCCCGGCTTGCCCTCGGCCTCGAAGCGCGAGTGCATCGACGCGGCCACGAGGTCCAGCTCCACCACGACGAGCGGGTCGTAGTTGAAGTTGAACGGGTCGCGGAAGGGCGGCGCGAACATCACCGTGCCGGCGGGGCCGGTCTGGTGATGATTGTAGACGATGTGCGGATACCACTGCTGGTAGAGCACGTGGTTGATGTTCCGCGACTCCGGCTGGTTGGACATGTAGAAGTCGCGGTTGTTGTCGTGCCCCACGTACTTCTGGTAGAGGCGCGGAATGTTCATGTTCCGCTTCAGCGTGTCGGCGTCCTTCATGTACCAGTTCGACACGAGCTCCATGCCGTCCGGGTTCGCGTGCACGGCCAGGATGATGCAGTCATTGAGGAACCGCTGCGTCTCGGCGTCGTTGCGCGCGAGGAGCTGGTAGGTGGTCTCGATGAGCTGGGCCGCGCCGAGCACCTCGGTGGCGTGCAGGCCGCCGTCGATCCACACCACCGCCTTCCCTTCCCGCGCGAGGGCGCGGGCGTCGTCCTCGCTCATCGCCTCGCCATGCGCGAGCCGGTCCACGATGGCGCGATAGTGATCGAGCCGCGCGAGGTTGGCCGGCGAGGAGATGATGGCCATGAGCTGCGGGCGATTCTCGGCCGTCCGGCCGATCTCGACGAGCTTCATGCGGTTCGACTGCGTCGCGAGCTTGCGCCAGTACTGCTCGAACTGGGTGTAGTTGGCGAGCTTGTAGTCGTCGCCGATGTTGAAGCCGAACTGCTCCTTCGGCGACGTGATCCGCTGTTGCGCGGTGGCGGCGAGCGGCGATGCGGCGAGCACGGCGACAGCCAGCGCCATGCGCCGCGCCGTGGGGGACGAAAGGACGAGCATGAAGGCCTCGGTGGGGTGATGCTGCGATTCTACAGCTCTGCCTAGTTCAACGCGAGCGGTGGTCCGGCCGTTGAGGCCGTGCTTTCCGGCCTTGATGGCTCGGCGCCTGATCCGGTTCAACCGTCTGGATTCCGTCGGCGTGGCGCACTGGCCCTCGGCGAGCCGGGCTCAAGGTCAACTGACTGGGACTGCTCAGGCATCCAACGGATCCGTCGTACCGGAGCCGGCTCTGGGATGATGTCCGGTGAGGAAAGGATGGGATGCCCGCGTGGTCGAGTAGCGTGGCGGGCCATTTCGGAATGGTCGCGCCACGTCGCATCAATCCGTTGGATGCGTGAGCAGTCCCCCCGCTGTTGACTTCCAGCCCCGCTCGCCGAGGCCATCGCGCCACGACGATGGAATCCAGACGGTGAACAGGATCAGGGGCGACCAGCGCACCGGAGCAGCTAGGCCGCGGTGAGCACCCGGTTGCCCGTCTCGGTGATCGCCACGGTGTGCTCGAAGTGCGCCGAGCGCGAGCCGTCGACCGTCACGATCGTCCACTTGTCGGGGAGGGTGCGCGTCGCCGGGCCGCCGATGTTCACCATCGGCTCGATGGCGATCGTCAGGCCGGGCACCAGCTTGAGGCCGCGCTTCGGCTTGCCGTAGTTCGGGACCTGCGGCTCCTCGTGGAACTCGGCGCCGATGCCGTGGCCCACCAGGTCGCGGACCACGCTGAAGCCCGCCGCCTCCACCACGCGCTGCACCGCCCCGCCGATGTCGCCCAGGTGATTGCCCGGGACGGCCGCGGCGATGCCCGCGGCCAGCGACTCCTCCGTCACCGCGAGCAGGCGGGCCGTCTCCGGATCCACCGTCCCCACGGCGACCGTGGTGGCCGAGTCGGTGAAGTAACCCTGGAAGCGGATGCCCGCGTCGATCGAGATCACGTCGCCGTCCCGGAGCACCCGCTTCTTCGACGGGATGCCGTGGACGATCTCCTGGTTGATGGACGTGCAGAGCGAGCCCGGGAAGCCGTACAGCCCCTTGAAGGCCGGCGTCGCGCCCGGATGGCTGCGAATGAACTCCTCGGCGATCGCGTCCAGGTCGAGGGTGGACATCCCCGGCTTCACCTCGCGGCGGAGCATCTGCAGCGTGGCCGCGAGGATCTTCCCCCCCTCGGCCATGACGTCGATCTCGCGAACGCTCTTGAGCTGGATCATGCGGGCCTCGCGCGTGTGGTCATGGCGCCAGCGCCGACAGGGCGCGGGCGGTCACCTCTTCCACCGATCCCACGGCGTCGATCGTGGCGACCTTCGTGCCGTGGGTCCGGTACCATTGCAGCACCGGGGCGGTCTGGCGGCGGTAGACGTCGAGCCGGTTGCGGATGGCCTCCGGCTCGTCGTCCTTGCGACGCACGAGCTTCCCCGGGCACCCGGGCTGGACGCAGGGGTCGCCCGGCTCGGCGTCGCCGCGCGGGTGCTGGCAGGTGTCGCAGATCGTGCGGCTGGCGAGGCGGCGGACGATCTCGTCGTCGTCGATGTCGAAGCAGAGGACCGCGTCCACCTGCGTGCCGAGGTCGGCGCAGACGGCGGCGAGGCCCTCGGCCTGCGGCACCGTGCGCACCACGCCGTCCAGGAGCACGCCCTTCGCGGCGCGGGGCTCGCTCAGCGCCTGCTTGATGATGCCGAGGATGACGGCATCCGGCACCAGGTCGCCACGGTCCATGTACGCCTTGGCCTCGAGTCCAAGGGCGGATCCGCTGCGGATCGCTGCGCGCAGCTCGTCGCCGGTGGCGAGGGTCGGAACGCCAAGCGCCGCTGCGAGCAGCGGCGCCTGCGTCCCCTTCCCAGCGCCCGGCTTGCCGAAGAGAACGATGATCATCGGGTGGGGGAAGCGGTGAAGCCTAGAAGCCTCCGGCGGCCGACTGGCTGCCGCGGACCTTGAGGCGGCCCTTCTTCATGAAGCCGTCGTACTTGCGGAGCAGCAGGTGCTGCTGCACCTGGGCCAGCGTGTCCAGCGCGACGCCGACGACGATCAGCAGCGAGGTGCCGCCGAAGACGAAGGGGACGTTGACCGCGCGGGAGATGATCACCGGGAGCAGCGCGATCACCGTGAGGAAGATGGCGCCCGGGAGCGTGATGCGCGAGACGACCTGGTCGATGTACTCGGCCGTGCGGGCGCCCGGCTTCACGCCGGGGATGAAGCCACCCTGCTTCTTCAGGTTCTCCGCCAGGTCGATCGGATTGAAGATGATCGACGTGTAGAAGTACGTGAAGAACATGATGAGGATCGCCTCGATGATGATGTACCAGACGGTACCCGGGGCGAACAGCTCGGAGAGCCGCGTGGCGAGCTCGTGACCGGGAAAGAACTGCGCGAAGGCGCCCGGGACCACGATGATCGACTGCGCGAACACGATCGGCATCACGCCGGCCGTGTTGAGGCGGAGCGGGATGAAGCTTCGAGCCGCCTCGCGCATCCGGCCCCGCGCCATGGTGCGCTGCGGGATCTGGATGAGGATGCGGCGCGACGCCATGGTGATGGCGACGACCGCGGCGACCACCGCGACCATCAGGGCGCCGAGGACGAGCAGCGAGAGCGGCCCGATGGCGCCGGTGTTGACGAACCGGAAGGTCGTCCCGATGCCGGGCCAGACGCGCTCGACGATCGAGAAGAAGATGAGGAGCGAGGCGCCGTTGCCGAGGCCGCGCTCCGTGATCTGCTCACCCAGCCACATGACGAAGATCGCGCCCGTGGTGAGGAAGAAGGCCATCTGGAGGCGGAAGGCCATCCCCGGGTTCGCGATGGCGCCCTGGAGCGACTCCGTGAACAGGGCGAAGCCCCAGGCCTGTACGAGGGCGAGGACGACCGTGGCGTAGCGCGTCCACTGGTTGATGCGCTTCCGGCCTTCCTCGTCCTTCTGCATCTTCTCGACCTGGGGCACCACCGCGCCGGCGATCTGCACGAAGATGCTGGCCGAGATGTACGGCATGATCCCGAGCGCGAACACCGTGGCGCGCGAGAGCTGGCCACCGGTGAACAGGTCGTACAGGCCGAGGAGACCGCCCCCGCTCTGCTGCGACTGGTTGCGGAAGAAGTCGGTGAGGGCAACGACATCCACGCCCGGCGCCGTGATGTGCGCGCCGACGCGGTAGACCACCAGGCACAGGAGCGTGAAGAGGATCTTGTCCTTCAGCTCCGGTGTCCTGAAGACGTTCGATACCGCCGTGGCGGCATTGTTCTGGGCCATGAACCAGCTCCTGGGGGTACGGCGTTACTCCTCGACCTTTCCGCCCGCGGCGACGATCGCCTCGCGAGCCGACGCGCTGACCTTGAGGCCGCGCACCGTGACCGCCTGCGTGAGCTCGCCGTTGTTCAGCACCTTCACCGGACCCTTGCGCTTGACCAGGCCGGCCGCGCGCAGGCTGTCCGCCGTGATCTCGCCACCGAGCAGCGCGAGCTGGTCGAGGCGGATGACGTTGGCTTCCTCACGGAATGGATTGGTGAAGCCGCGCTTCGGCAGACGACGCGTGAGCGGCATCTGGCCACCTTCGAAGTGCGGCTTGCCGCCGCCGGGGCCGTGATGGCCCGCGCGTGCCTTGCTACCCTTGTGGCCCTTGCCAGACGTCTTGCCGGTACCCGAGCCCGGACCGCGACCGAGACGCTTGCGGTCGCGATGGCTGCCGGGGGCCGGCGAGAGGTTGTGGAGGCCGATCTTTTCGCTTGCCACTGGTCTATTCCTCGACGGGCACCACCTCAACGAGGTGGCGCACCTTCTTGAGTTGGCCACGCAGGGTCGGGGAGTCCTGCTTGATGACCTCCGCCTGGTGGTGCCGCAGGCCGATCGCCTTGAGCGTCAGCTTCATCGTCTCACTGTGCCCGATCCCGCTCCGGACCTGCTTGATCCGGACCTTGCCGGTCGTGAGCTCGTTCTTGCCCGTTACCTTCGGCCCCTTTGACGGGTGCCATACGAATGTCCGCGGCATTAGACCGTCACCTTTGCCTTGTTGCGCGAGCGATAGCCCAGCTTCTCCGGGTCGATGCCGCGCTCACGGGCGATCTGGTCGACCGTCGTGAGCTGCGCCAGTCCGTCCATCGCGGCGCGTACCATGTTGTGCGGGTTCGTGGAGCCGAGGCTCTTCGTGAGGATGTCGCTGATGCCGACGCACTCCATCACGGCGCGCACCGCGCCACCGGCGATCACGCCGGCTCCCGGCGCGGCCGGCTTCATCCACACCTTGCCCGCGCCATGCTCGCCCGTGACCTCGTGCGGGATCGTGGACCCCGTCAGCGGCACGGACACCATGTTGCGGCGCGCCGCCTCGACGGCCTTGCGGACCGCCTCGGAGACTTCGTTCGCCTTGCCCGACGCGTAGCCCACCTTCCCCTGCCCATCGCCGATGGCGACGAGCGCGTTGAAGCTGAACCGGCGTCCGCCCTTCACGACCTTGGCCACGCGGTTGATCGCGACGACGTTCTCGATCAGGTCGCTGCCTTCGCGATCCTGCTCGTTGCGACGGTTGTCCCGTCCGCCGCCGCCACCGCCGCCCCGTCCACGATCGGGACCCGAGCCGCCGCCGGGGCCGCCGCCCGGACCACCGCGGCCGCCAGGGCCGCCGGGT
>JAQBPZ010000077.1 GCA_028287225.1 Gemmatimonadota bacterium | reverse complement strand
GGCCCAGCACCGCGGCCGACACCGCGACGACCCACGGATGCGTCACCAGGTCCACGAACCCGCGCAGCCGCTCCGGGTGGATCTCGACATAGTAGCGCTTCGGGCCCCGCCCCACGGCGCCGCCGGGTCGCGAGAGCGCATCGGCGAAGAGCGCATCCATGTCCTCGCGCATCGCCTGCGCCCAGCTCCGCTCGAAGGCTCCGCGAAGCGCCGTGATGCCGTCGCCATACAGGGCGCCCATGATGGTGGCAACGTCGTACGCCGGCGCGCCGGGGCCATCGCCGGCCGGAGCCGGCGTCGGGATGTCGATCGCGGTCATCTGATTGCTCCCGTGGTGTCGGCGCCAGGCCGCGCGCCGAACGTGTACGTGGTGTGCGAGCGGTAGACGTCGCCCGGCGACAGCACCACCGAGGGGAAGGCGGGCTGGTTGGGCGAGTCCGGGAAATGCTGCGTCTCCAGGCAGAACCCCGTCCGATGGGCGTACACGCGTCCCTGCTTCCCACGCAGCGAGCCGTCCAGGAAGTTGCCGGAGTAGAACTGGAGGCCGGGCTCGGTGGTGTGCACGTCCAGGGTGCGGCCCGACGTCGGCTCCCGCACCGCGGCCGCATGGCGCAGCCCGCGGCTGTCCGCGCCGCCGCCGAGCACGAAGTTGTGGTCGTATCCCCCCGCGTGGCGAAGCTGCTCGTGCGGCGCGTCGATGCGCGCACCGATCGGGGTGGCGCGACGGAAGTCGAAGGGCGTGCCCGCCACTGGCATCAGCTCCCCGGAGGGGATGAGACCCGCGTCGATGGCGGTGACCGCGCTCGACATGATCGCCAGCTCGTGCGTCCCGATGTCCGCACACCGGCCGGCGCCGAGGTCGAAATAGCTGTGCTGCGTCAGGTTCACCACCGTCGCACGGTCGGTGGTGGCCGCGTATCGCACCTCCAGCTCGCCGCGCGCCGTGAGCAGGTATTCCACCCGGGCCTCCAGGGTGCCCGGATAGCCCTCCTCGCCGTCCGGGCTCGTGCGCGTGAAGGCGACGCCAGCGGCGTCGTCGCGCTGCAGCGGCTCGGCGCGCCACACCACCTTGTCGAAGCCGCGCGCTCCTCCGTGCAGGTGGTTCGCGCCGTCGTTCCGCGTGACCTGATACACCGTCCCGTTCAGCGGCACGCGGCCATTGCCGATACGGTTGGCGTACCGCCCCACCACGGCGCCGAAGTACGGCGACGAGCGCACGTACTCCTCGAGCGTGTCGAAGCCCAGCACGACGTCGTCCACGCGACCCGACGCGTCCGGCGCGTGCAGGGAGGTGATGATTGCGCCATACGTGATCGCCGCCATCTCCAGCGCGCCGGCACGAAGCACGAAGCGCTCCACCGTCGTGCCATCGGCGAGGCTGCCGAACACGTCGCGCGTCACGCTGGCCATCGATGGGCCGGTGCGGACGGATCCCCTCACGAGCACTCGCCCGAGGGGCGCTTCACCGGCGACAGCGGCAGGACGGCCTCGCCGAACGCGGGGTCGCCCGTTGCGCTCCAGATGAAGCGCTGCATGCGGACGTCGCGGTCCCAGCCGGGGACGGTCGACGTCTTGGAGTGATAGACGATCCAGTTCTCGCTCCCGTCCGGCGACGTCGTGAAGCTGGCATGTCCCACTCCATAGACACCCACGTTGCCGGTGAAGACGGGCCCCGTCTTCGTCCAGCTCGCCGGGTTCATGGGGTCGCTCGCACCGCTCCGCAGACGCAGCTGGCCGAGCCGGTACTCCTTGAGCCACGACTCGCGTGTGGAGTACACGAGGAAGACATCGGCGCCGTGCTGCAGGAACTCCGGCCCCTCCTCCAGATCCAGCTCGGTGCCGACCTCCCAGCTCTCCACCGGTGAGCTGAGGAGGACGCGGTTCGCCGAGATCGTCCATGGGTTGGACATGGGCGCGATGTAGAGATGCTGCGTCGTCTTGTCGGTCGCGGCGTTCTTCGCCCAGCCCGACCACACGGCGTAGCGCTGCGTGCCGATGGTGCTGACGGTCATGTCGATGGACCACCGGTCGCCGGTGCCGGTGCCCACGCTGTCGCCGGTATAGAGCATGCCGCGGTCGACGTAGGGCCCCATGGCGTCGGCGCCCGTGGATTCCAGGACGCCCGCGTGCTGGCTGGTGAACGGCGTGCCGGGCCGGCCGCCGGCGTAGTAGATGTACCACCGGCCGTCGATGAAGTGGAGCTCGGGCGCCCAGATGTTGGACTGGTTCCAGCCGCTCGCGGGCGCCGTCCAGACCGGCGTGGCCGCTGCCCCCACCACCTCGGTGAGCTTCGTGGACTTCGAGACCCAGATGCGGTCGTTCGCCGACTTCACGTAGTAGTAGACGCCCTCCTGCCGGGTGACCCACGGGTCCTGCCCGGCCCCCAGCGGGTTGGTGAAGGTGCAGCTCTGCGCGACCGGCGGCTCCTGGCCGGGCCCCACGACCGCGCTGGAGCAGGCGGCCGCCAGCAGGGCGCCGACGGCGGGAAGCAGGAACCGGACAGTCGTGAGGCCGCGCATGGCTCGGAGGGCGTGAGAGGGATGATGCGTGGTGAGCGACGACGGCGTGCCGCGTCAGGCCGATCCTCGGGCCTGACGCGGCGCACCAGCCGTGCCTACCAGTTGGGGTTCTGCCGGATGTTCGGGTTCAGGTTGATGTCGTGCTGCGGAATGGGGAGCAGCTCCGACTTGCCGGCGGTGAAGAAGTTGAACTCCGCGTCGTGCGCCCGCAGCGTCGCGAGATTCGCGAAGAGGTTCTGGCGCTTCAGGTCCAGCCAGCGCTGCGACTCCAGGCCGAACTCCAGCAGCCGCTGCGTCAGGATCTGGCTGCGCATCTCCGCCTGGGTCATCGGGGGGAGCGGCGCCAGCCGCGCGCGCGCGCGCACCAGGTTCACGTGCGGCACCGCCGCCCCCGTCTGGTTCTGCTCGTTCAGTGCCTCGGCGAGCATCAGCAGGACGTCGGCATAGCGGATCACGCGGTAGTTGATCGCCGCGTCCCAGTCCTGATCCTTGAGGCCCAGGTAGTACTCCCCGTACTTCTTGAACCACACCACCGTGGTGTCGGTGCCGTACCGGTCCTTGCTCGTCCAGTCGACATTGTAGACCTGGGTGCCGGGACCCTTGTAGTACCACAGCGTGGCATCGGCGCGCGGATCGATCTTGCCGTCGGTCGTGGGCTCCACGAGGAACTGCTGGAAGTACCACTGCGTGGGGCGCCCGTCGCAGTAGCTGGGCCCGCACGGCCCCACCATGCGGGCGATGTTCAGCCCGCGCACGTTGTTGGGGAGGGTGGCGCGGCTGCCGAACTGCACCTCGAACACGGACTCCACGTTGTTGTTGCCGGGCGCCGTGAAGTTGTCGGCGTAGTTCGGGACGAGCTGGTATTGCCCCACGAGCGGCTGGAGCATGGCCGAGGCTTCCGGCCACTTGCGCTGCTGCAGGAGCGCCTTGCCGAGCAGCGCCCGGGCCGCACCGCGCGTGGCGCGGCCGATGTCGGCCCCACCGTACGAGGGCGGCAGGACGGGCATCGCCTCCGAGAGGTCCTTCTGGATCTGGCCGTACAGCACGTCGGATCCGACCGTTGCCGGCTGGTCCAGCGGGCTGCTCGTCTTCAGCGGCATCGGGACGTTGGCGTAGAGGTTCGCCAGGTCGAAGTACATCAGCGCGCGCAGGAACTTGGCCTCGCCCACGATGCGGTCGCGCAGCGCGGCATCCATCGCGATGCCCGGAACGTTGTCGATGACCTCGTTCGCGCGGTTGATGGTCTGGTAGTGATGCTGCCAGAGCTCCCGGTTGACCTCGAAGTCCGAGGCGAGCGAGAACTTGTTGAAGTTGTTGAGCTCCGGCCACGGGCTGGGGCTGAAGCCGATGTCCGAGCGGATGTCGTACGCGAAGGCCTGCCAGCGGCCGTACGCGCCGTTCTCCTCGAGCGCGCGGTACGTGGCGTTGACGCCGGCAAGCGCGTCGGCCTGGGACTTCCAGAACGACGAGGTGTTCGGCTGGTTGGGATTCGTGAGGTCGAGGTCGTTCCGGCATCCCGTCGCCGTCGCCGCAAGGAGCGCGGCGACGGCGAGGACGCGAAGTCGCATGATGTGCATGAGAGCCTGTGAGGAGGGCCGGAGTGGACTAGAGGCGGAAGTCGAGGCCGAACGAGAAGGTGCGGACGTTCGGGTAGATCTGGCCGGCGTCCACGCCCGGCTGCAGCGGGTCGACGTAGCCCGAGCCGTTGCTGGTGCCGAGGACCTCGGGGTCGAGCCCGAGATAGCGCGTGAAGGTGTGCAGGTTCTGCACGTTCACGTAGACGTGCGGCCGCACCGCGGCGATGCCGAGCCGCTGCACGAGCCGGTCGGGCAGCACGTAGCCGAGCTGCACGTTCTGGATGCGCACGTAGTTGCCGCTCTCGATCCAGCGGTCGGATTCGTAGAGGGCGTTCTCCAGGCCCGCCGGTCCGAACACCACGCGCGGGTCGCGCGCGTTCGTGTGCGTGGGCGTCCACGGGTCCAGGGCGCGGCGGTAGTTGCTGTTGTCCGCCGTGCCGTCGATCGCGGCGCGCTGCGCGTTGAAGATCTTGCCGCCGAAGGCGCCGCGGAAGTTGACGCCGAAGTCGAACTGCCGGATACCGCCGTCGAAGAACAGCCCGGCCGTCAGTGACGGCGTCGGGTTCCCCGCGGCATAGCGGTCGGCGTTGTCGATCTTGCCGTCGCCGTTGATGTCCACGTAGCGGATGTCGCCGGGCTGGGCATTCGGCTGCAGCACCGACACCCTCGTGGCCCCGGTCACCGGGTCCTTGACCGTGGAGGTCCAGCTCGTGACGTCGGCGGCGGACTGGAACAGCCCCGCCGTCTGCCGCACCCAGAACTCGCCGATGGGCAGGCCCGGCGCCGTCCGCGACACGCCGATCAGGATCTCGCTGTTGTTGCTGCCGAGGCTGAGCACCCGGTTCTTCGTGGTCGTCAGGTTGAGCGTCGAGTTCATGCGGAACCCGGTGCCCTGCGCGCCCACGTGGTGCGTGAGGCCCAGCTCGAAGCCGCTGCTCCGCACCGAGCCCGCGTTCACGACCGGGCTGCGCCCCGGGTCGGCGCCGAGCGACCACGCCAGCGGGACGCCCACGAGCAGGTCGGTGGACTTGGCGACGTAGTAGTCCGTGGTGGCGGTGAGGCGGTCGCCGAGGAGCCCGAAGTCGAAGCCGACGTTCTGCGAGGTCTTGCTCTCCCACTTCAGGTCGGGGTTTGCGAGGGCGAACTGCGTGGCGCCCGGGAGGATCGTCCCGCCGGAGATGTAGTTCACGTTCTGGTCGATCGGGGCCGTGAAGGCGTAGTCCCCGATGTTCTGGTTGCCGAGCACGCCGTAGCTGGCGCGCGCCTTCACGTAGTTCACGTACGTGCCGATCACCGGGATGCTCTTGTAGAACCCCTCCTCGCTCATCACCCAGCCCGCGGAGATCGCGCCGAAGTTGCCCCACTTGTTGGAGGGCGAGAACCGCGACGACCCGTCGCGGCGGAGCGTGCCGGTGAGGAGGTAGCGGTCGGCGAAGGCGTAGTTGGCGCGCGCCAGGAACGAGGTGAGGTGGGACTGCACGCGCATGCCCGCGTTGCTCAGGTTGCTCGTGCTGCCGGCGTTGATCGTCTGCAGCGAGGGATCGGTGTAGCCTTCGCGGTACGCCTGCAGCGGCGTGAAGTCGTCGCTCTGCTGCGTGTAGCCGGCCACCGCGTTCATCCGGCTGCGCCCCATGTCGGCGTCGTACGTCAGCAGGTTCTCGAGCAGGAGCGTGTTGCGCTCGTCGTTCCACGCCCGGAGCGACGAGGGCTGCAGCGCGTCGTTCAGGCGGATCACGCCGGACTGGATGAAGTCCCGCCCGCTGCTGCCCTGGTAGTTCACGCCGAGGTTGAGCCGGTACTTGAGCGCGCCCACGAGCGCGAGCTCGCCGTACGTGGAGCCGATCACCTGGTTCTGCCGGTAGCCGTTGTTGCGCAGCTCCTGGAGGCCCACCGGGTTCGGGGCGAAGGTGTAGTCGGTGAGCGTCCCGTAGCCGTAGCCGCTCGCGCGCGTGGAGTCGCGCACGGGAATCGTCGGCAGCATGCGGAGGGCGCCGTTGATCGGGAAGCCGCCGAGGTTGGCGTTGAGCCCGCGCTGCGAGAGGGTGCCGAGCGCGACGTTCTCGCCCACGCTCAGGCGGCCGCGGCGCATGTCGGAGTTCACGCGGAAGCTGTAGCGGTCGAAGGCGGAGCGGATGATCGTGCCCTCCTGCCGCGTGTACCCACCGCTCAGCAGGTAGCCGGCCTCGTTGGTGCCGCCGGAGAACTGGAGATTGTGGTCCTGGATCGCGCCCGTCTGGAAGATGGCGTCCTGCCAGTCGGTGGAGATGCGGTTGGTGCCGTTGAGCACCGCCTGCGCACCCGCGGTGCGGTTCTCGGTGCCGCGCGGATCGGTGGCCAGGCCGTTCTGGTAGGCCTGGATGTTGAGGGCCGCCCACTCCTGCGAGCTCATCATGTCGATGCGCTTCGGCACGCTCTGCACGCCGTAGTACGAGCGGACGTCGAGGCGGTTCTCGCCGCGTCCCTTGCGCGTGGTGATGACGATGACGCCGTTGGAGGCCTGCGCGCCGTACTGGGCCGCGGCCGACGCGTCCTTCAGCACCTCGATGGAGGCGATGTCGTCGGGATTGAGCTGCGGGTTCTGCCCGAGGTACATGCCGTCCACCACGTACAGCGGCGCCGGATTGCCGAACGACGTCTGCCCGCGGATGATGACCTGCGCGGGACGTCCCGGCTCCCCGCTGGCGGAGACGTTCACGCCGGCGATGCGGCCACGCAGCGCCTCATCCACCGTGGCCACCTTCTGGTCGCGCAGCGCCTCGCCCGTCACGCCGGACACCGCGTCCGACACGTCGCGGCGCTGCTGGGTGGTGTAGCCGACCACCACCTGCGCCGCGAGGCTGGTGGGGATCACGACCAGCTCGAAGTCGGCCGTCGTGGCCGCACCGGCGCTGACCGTGACCGACCGCACCTGGGCGTTGTAGCCGATGCGCTGGGCGCGGAGCCGGTGCGTTCCGGCGGCGACGCCGGCCAGGGTGTAGCGGCCGCTGGCATCGGTGACGGTGCCCGCGGTGCTGCCGACGATGAGGACCTGGACCGCCGTCAACGGCTGTCCTCCCTCACTGGTGACCACGCCGGTGATGCGGCCGGGCCCCTGGGCCCCGGCGACGAGGGGAAGCAGCAGGAGCGCGAGCGGCAGCCCGGTCGCCGCGGCGAGCCGGCGCAGCTGTCGCGCGAGGGCCGTGTCCGGCCGATTGGATGAGGTGCGCAAGGAATGTCCTCCGCTGGGGGCGGGATGGAGGGTCCGGACGGCGTGCGGGCCCTGGGTAGGCGTGCGCGAGCGGGATGAGGAGGGAGCGTGCCTGCAGCGTGCGGGCGCCGCCGGCGTCGGCGAGCGGTCGCGGGTGAGTCGTGGAAAGCGACGCGGCATCAGGAGCGCCGCGGTTGGCCGCATCATCGCTGGCCTCTCCGGGTCGCGACCCGGTCACGGAACAGCATGCTGGCGGGGATGCGCTGCCTGGCCATCCCCGGGCCCTCGATGAACATCTCGAGCGCCATGGGACCGTAGGCCTGGAAGTATCCGACCGTGATGGGATGCAGCCCCGCCTGCAGGGCGACCTGGCCCCAGGTCTCGGTCGTCTTCGGTGACTGCCCCACCGACCAGAAGACGTTGTCGCTGCCGACCCAGAGCGCGGCGCCGTCATCGGAGCGCGCGAGGAAGGTGTAGACACCGGTGCGCGGCACGCGGATGAAGCCCGTGTACCGGAAGGAGAACATCTCGTTCGTGTCGCGCGGGGCGAGGGAGAACCCGCGCACCGTCCCCGTTCGCCGCGGGGCCACGTCGCCTGGCCGGACCTCCGGACGCTCCACCTGGAAGCGGATCGGCCAGTTCATCCGGTACGCGGGCTCCGTGGTCGTATCGGCGTAGTACGCGTACGCGAGTCCCGGCACGACGTCGGCGGCCACCGGGGTCCGGCCGGCCCCGCGGCGATACTCGGTGCGCGCCTCGGGTGCCGCGGTCGCGGCACCCATCTCGAACGAGCGCGCCCGCACCGTCGTCGTCCCGTGCAGCACGATCGGGCCGCGATACACGGGGCTCGTCGCCGTCGGCGCGCTGCCGTCCAGGGTGTAGCGCACCTCGGTGGGCGAGCCCTGCGACACCGACACCACCACGGAGTCGGTGAACTCCGCCAGCTCCGGGAGCATGTACGGCGCGAGGCCACGGTTCACCGCCGCGGTGCGCGCGGTGTCGAACTTGAGCACCGCGCGGTCGTAGGTGAAGAACCCGTTCAGCTCCGCTTCCACGTCGGTGAGCTGGGTGTACACCCCCGCCGACATGCCGTGCGTGTCGCGGTCGTGGTACAGGCGCTTGATCAGCAGCGCATACCGGTCGTGCAGGGCCGCGGAGTCGGCGAAGAGGCCGCCGTAGCCCCAGCTGTCACCCGCCCACGCATGGCCGGCCACCTTGTATCCCAGGCCGCCGAACTCGCCGAGCACGCTGATCTTTCCCCTCTCGCCGCGCATCGCCTGCGGGCCCTGGTACCGGTGCACGTCGATGATGTCGCCGGCCCCGGAATGCTGCCATCCGCTCGCGTCGTTCACGAGCCGGCTCGCATCCATCTGCCGGATGATGCTCACGACGCGCGGCGTGTCGAACTGCCCCCACTTCTCGTTGAAGGGCACCCACGCCACGATGGCGGGCGAGTTGTACCGGCCGGTGATCATCGCGCGCATCTCGGACACGAAGTGCGCCTGCGCCTCGCGGGTGTCGTTCCACCCGCTCGGCATGTCCTGCCACACCGGCAAGCCGAGCCGGTCGGCCCAGTAGTACCAGCGCGGGGACTCCACCTTGATGTGCTTGCGCACCATCGTGAATCCCAGCGCCTTCATCGCCTCGATGTCCGAGCGGAGCGCGGCGTCGGTGGGGGCCGTGTACAACCCGTCCGGCCACCAGCCCTGATCGAGGGGCCCGAGCTGGAACACCGGCGCGCCGTTCAGGGCGATGCGCTCGTTGCCGGCGGCATCGCGCAGCATCCCCACGCGACGCATGCCGAAGTAGCTGTCCACGCGGTCCAGCTCCGCGGCCCCGTCGAGCAGCGTGACGCGCAGGTCGTACAGGAAGGGATCCGTGGGCCCCCACAGGCGGGGCGAGGGAACCGGCACGCGAAGCTCGCGCCCAATGTCGCCCGTGGCCTGCCCGACCTCGCGGCCGTTCGACATCGCGACGGCGCGGACACGCGCCCCGCTGCCCGTGCCCCGCCCCGTCACCGTCAGCCGCAGCGCGCTGCCGGCGACGTCGGGCGTCATCATCAGCCGGTCGATGGAGGCGGCGGGCACCGGCTCCAGCCACGCGGTCTGCCACAGGCCCGTGACGGCGGTATACCAGATGCCTTCCGGCGTGCTCACCTGCTTGCCGCGCGGCTGCCCGAAGGCGTCGGTGGGATCGTAGACGGCCACCACGAGCTCCTGCGCGCCGGTGCGCAGGGCGTCGGTCACGTCCGCGACGATCGCGTCGTAGCCGCCCATGTGATCGGCCACCTGCCGGCCGTTCACGTACACGGTGCAATGCCAGTCGCACGCATCCAGGTGGAGCAGCAGCCGCTCGCCGGCACCGAGGGGTGCGGCCGTGAAGCTGCGCCGGTACGCCACCCGCTCCGCGTGCTCGCCGACGCCGGAGAGCGCCGCTTCCGGCGCGAAGGGCACGAGGATCCGGCGCGTGTAGGCCGACGGCGGCGGGGCGGGCACCGGTCCCGCCGGCCCCGCGCCGCCGGCAACCGACCGGAGCGGCGCGGAGGGCGCGTGCGTCGTGCTCCGCTCCACGATGGCGAACTCCCACAGACCGTTCAGGTTCTGCCAGCGCGGTCGCACGAGCTGCGGACGCGGGTACTCCGGCAGCACGCTCTCCGGATTGACCTCCGCGGCCCATCGTGTGAGCAGGCGTCCCTGCACCGGACGCCAGGGCTGCGCATCGCCCTGCGCGGCCGCCGGGGCCGGGGTGGCGCCCAACGACAGGAACGCGAGCAGGGGACGGAGCCAATGCCGGGCGAATCGCGAAGGGCGCGAGAGTGTCGTCATTGCCGAAGTCAGGGGTGGGGGAGCCTGGGCACTATCGGACACGCTGCACCGCGTTCCGACTGTTGGGCGCTCCGGGGCGTGGCGGCCGGGCGGGCGGCGCCGGCGCCCGCGTGGAGGCGCGAACCACGAGCGACGCCTCGATGTACGCCTTCTGGACGGGGACCGAGGTCCTCGATTCCACGTGCGTGATGAGCATCCCCGCGGCGATCTCCCCCATGCGGAACGTCGGGACGTGCACCGTGGTGAGCGGCACGTCCACGTACTGCGCCAGGGGGATGTCGTCGAAGCCGACCACCGATACGTCGTGGGGCACGCGCAGTCCGAGCTCGCGGAGCGCGCGCATCAGGCCGATGGCCACGAGGTCGTTGTAGCAGGTCACCGCGGTGGGCCGGCCAGCCTGCCGCTCGTGTCCGAAGAAGGCGAGCCCCGCGTGGTAGCCGCTCTCCAGGTGCGCTCCCGCCGGAACGATGTCGTCGTCGCGCAGGAGCAGGTGCGCCGCGCCGCACGCGCGGCGGACGCCCTCCACGCGCTCCAGGCTGTGCATGGAGTAGCCGGGTCCCGCGAAGTGCACGATGCGGGTATGGCCGAGGGCGATCAGGTGCTCCACGGCGCGGCGCGAGGCGTCCACGTTGTCGATGTCGACGATGCTCGCCGGCACGCCGAGCACGGACTCGAGCAGCACGAACGGATAGTTGCGGCGCTTCAGCTCGAAGAAGTGCGAGAGGTCCGCCTGCTCGTCGAGCACCGGGGTCGCGATCAGGCCGTCGATCTGCTTGGAGCGCATGAGCTCCACCGCACGCCGCTCCGCGTCGTAGTCGCCCTCGGAGCTCAGCACCACGAGCGAGTAGCCCGCCTCCTCGGCCCTGGAGCGCGCGCCGAGGATGACGTCCGCGTAGTACGGATTGTCGACCTCCTTCACCACGATGCCCAGGCTCTTGAGCGTGTGGCTGCCCGTGCGCCGCGGGAGCTGCGAGGGGCGGTAGTTCAGCGCCCCGATCGCGTCCAGGACGCGGCGCCGCGTGGAGTCCTTCACCACGGCGCTGTCGTTCAGGACGGCGGAGACCGTCGCCTTGGACACGCCCGCATGATGCGCCACGTCACCGATGGTCGCGCGTTCCGTCTTCATCGCGTGCGCACGAAGGGAGGAGGGGAACAGGCCCGAACGCCGTACCGGCTGAACGGGGTTGAACCGGTTCAGCCGCGGCAACCGTAGCCTGCCGCGAAACTCCTGTCAAGAATCAGGCGGGCCGCGCGTCGCCGATCTTGACAAGGCCGGCGGCGGGCCGTAGTCACTCCTTCGTCTGAACGTGCACGAACGAGTTCGGACGCGGGCCCGCTCTCCCTCGACCCCCACACGACCCATGCGCTCACGGGACCTCCTGCGGCTCGCGCGCGGTGCTCGCGCCGCCCTGCTGCTCGGCGCCACGCTCCTCTCCGGCTGCGCCAAGCGCGATGCGAATCGCTTCGTCGTCGGCTTCTCGCAGATGGAGAGCGACAATCCCTGGCGGCTCGCCGAGACGAAGAGCCTGCGCGATGAAGCGGCGAAGCGCGGCATCCAGCTCGTGGTCACCGACGCGCAGGGGCAGACCGCGAAGCAGGTCGCCGACGTCGAGGACCTGATCGCGCGGCACGTGAACGTGATCCTGCTGGCGCCGCGCGAGTTCGACGGGCTCGTCCCCGCCCTGCAGGCCGCGAAGGCCGCGAAGATTCCCGTCATCCTCGTGGACCGCGCCGCCGCCGGCACCCCCGGCCAGGACTACGTGACGCTGCTGGCGTCGAACTTCGTGGAACAGGGACGCCGCGCCGCGGAGTGGCTGGCCGCGCAGACGAACGGCAAGGCGAACATCGTGGAGCTCTCGGGCACGCCGGGTGCATCGGTGGCGACCGACCGCGCGAAGGGCTTCCGCGACGAGCTGGCGAAGCACCCGGGCATGAAGATCATCGCCTCGCAGACGGGCAACTTCTCGCGCGCCACGGCGCAGGGCGTGATGCAGAATGTGGCACAGTCGCTCGGCGCGCAGATCACCGCGGTCTACGCGCACAACGACGAGATGGCGCTCGGCGCCGTGCAGGCGCTCATCGCGGCGGGGCGCAAGCCGGGCACGGACGTGACCATCGTCTCGGTGGACGGGGAGCGCGCGGCGCTGGAGGCGGTGGCCCGCGGCGACCTCGGGGCGACGGTGGAGAGCAACCCGCGCTTCGGCCCACTGGCCTTCGACACCATCGACCGGCTGCGCAAGGGCGAGACGCTGCCACCGAAGATCCTCATCACCGACCGGTTCTTCGACAAGTCGAATGCGAAGCAGTTCGTCGCCGACGCGTACTGACATGACGGCCGGCGCGCCGCTGCTCCGCATGGAGGGGATCACCAAGCGGTTCGGCAGCGCCACCGCGCTGGACGCCGTGGACCTCGTCCTGCAGCGGGGCGAGGTGCACGCCCTGGTCGGCGAGAATGGCGCGGGCAAGTCGACGCTGGTCAAGATCCTCACCGGCGCGTACCGGCGCGACACGGGCACCGTGGAGCTGGAAGGCCAGCCGGTCTCGTTCGACACGCCGGCCGAGGCACAGGCCGCGGGCGTGTGCGCGGTGCACCAGGAGATCCATCTCCTCACTCATCGCACGGTCGCGGAGAACATCTATCTCGGACGCGAGCCGCGGCGCTGGGGATTCGTCGACTGGCGCCGGATGAACGCCGACGCCGCCGCGCTGCTCCTCGACCTCGGCCTGGACATGCAGCCCGATGCGGTGGTGGGCTCGCTCAACACCGCGCGCCAGCAGATGGTCGCGATCGCCCGGGGCGTGTCGCTCGGCGCGCGCGTGCTCGTGCTGGACGAGCCCACCAGCTCCCTCTCGCCGCGCGAGGTCTCCATCCTTTATGCGCTGGTGGCGCGCCTCAAGGCGCAGGGCACCGCGATCGTGTACATCAGCCATCGCTTCGACGAGCTGTATGCCATCTGCGATCGCGTCACCGTGCTGCGCGACGGCCGGCTGGTGGAGACGCGGCCGCTCGCCGGCCTCGAACGGCTCGACCTCGTCTGCCTGATGCTGGGCAAGCGCCGCGACGAGCTGCGCCATGGCACCACCGCCTTCGCCGAGCACCAGGCCAGGACGGCGGGGGAGCCGACGACCGCGCCCCTCCTGGAGACCGAGCACGTGGGCGGGGGCAGCCGGCTGCGCGACGTCTCGCTCCAGGTGCGCCGCGGCGAGATCGTCGGGCTGGCGGGACTGCTCGGCTCCGGGCGGACGGAGACGGCGCGGGCCGTGTTCGGCGCCGATCCCTGCGCGCGGGGCAAGGTGTCGATCCAGGGGAAGCGCCTCGACGCGCGGTCGCCCGACGACGCGATCCGCGCCGGCATCGGCTTCGTGTCGGAAGACCGCAAGGCGGAGGGCATCATCCCGGAGCTCTCCATCCGGGAGAACCTCACGCTGGCGGCGCTCCCCCTGCTCACGCGCTACGGCGTGGTGTCGCGACGGCGGCAGCGCGAGATGGTGGATCGCTTCATGGAGCGGCTCGGCATCAAGGCCTCGAGCGCGGACCAGCGCATCCGCGAGCTCTCCGGCGGGAACCAGCAGAAGGTGCTGCTCGCCCGCTGGCTGTGCACGTCGCCGCGCCTGCTCATCCTGGACGAGCCGACGCGCGGCATCGACATCGGCGCGAAGGGCGAGATCCAGGGGCTCGTGAACGAGCTGGCCACCGACGGCATGGCGGTGCTGATGATCTCCTCCGAGCTCGAGGAGCTCGTGGAAGGCAGCACCCGCGTGGTCGTCCTCCGCGACGGCGAGAGCGTGGCCGAGCTGAGCGGCGACCAGCTCTCGCAGCAGGCCATCATCCACGCGATGGCCGAGGGGGGCAGCACGTCGTCCCCGGGCATCGCCCCCGACCACCCGGTGCACTGATGGCGCAGAGCCTCGGCCTGGAGCCCGCGCGCAGGGCGCCCGCGGCCGCCCCCGCATCGCTTCGGCGCCACCTGCCCGGCCCCCAGTACGCGGCGCTCGGCGCGCTCGTGGTGCTCGTGGTGGCGAACGCCGTCTTCACGCCGCACTTCGCGAGCACCAGCAACCTCTGGAACGTCCTCCTTCAGGTCTCCACCGTGGTGCTGGCGGCGGTGGGCATGACGCTCGTGATCGCCACCGGCGGCATCGACCTGTCGGTGGGCTCCGTGATGGCGTGTGCGGGCGCGGTGGCCGCTGTGCTGCTGGAGAGGGGCACCGTGCTCGCCGTGATCGCCGCCCTCGCCGTGGCCACGCTGATCGGGGTGGTCAACGGCACCCTCATCGCGACGATGCGCGTGCAGCCCATCGTCGTCACCCTCGCGACGCTGATCGCGGGACGCGGCATCGCCCAGGTGATCAGCCACGACGGCGAGCTCGTGACGATCAGCGATCCCGCCTTCATGCAGCTCGGCCGCGGGTACGCCGGTCCCGTGCCCGTCCAGGTCCTCATCGCGCTCGCCGCCGTGGCGGTGGCCCTCTTCCTCCTGCGCTCCACCCCGTTCGGCCGCTACGTCCTGGCGGCAGGGGGCAACCCCGCGGCGGCTCGGCTCGCGGGGGTGCCGGTACCGCGCACGATCATGACCGTGTACGCCGCGAGCGGACTCCTCGCCGGGATCGCCGGCCTGATCGTCGCCTCCCGGCTCGGCGCGAGCGACGCGGCGAAGATCGGGCAGAACATGGAGCTCGACGCCATCGCGGCCGTGGTCGTCGGCGGCACCGCGCTCAGCGGAGGACGCGCGACGATCGTGGGCACGGTGATCGGGGCCCTCATCATGCAGGTGATCGCGACGAGCTTCAACATGCTGCTCGTGCCCTACGCCTGGTCGCTCGCGCTCAAGGCCGCGATCATCCTGGTGGCCGTCTACCTCCAGCGCCCCCGACGCGTATGACCAGTTCCGCACTACCCCGCGGACGCTCGCGGCTCATGGGCGCGCGCGCGGTGAGCCTGCTCCAGCGGAGCGGCGCGCTCGTGGCGCTCGTCGCCGCCATCGTGGTGGGCGCCATGCGCTACTACGACTTCCTCACCGCGGAAAACCTGCTCAACGTGCTGCGGCAGAACAGCATGCTCGGGCTCGTCGCGCTCGGCATGACCTTCGTGATCCTCACCGGGGGCATCGACCTGTCGGTCGGCTCGCTCGTCGCGGTGGCCGGCGTGGTGGCGGCGCGGCTCTCGCCGGCGGGCTCGCTCGTGGCGCTGGTGTGCGGCATCGCCGCGGCCGCGCTGCTCGGACTCGTGAACGGGGTGCTCATCTCGAAGGTGCGGATCCAGCCCTTCATCGTCACCCTCGCCATGATGATTGCCGCACGCGGGGCCGCCCTCGCCGCCACGAGCGAGCAGAGCGTGTCCCTCGGCGCGGCCGCCTCCGGCCTCGCGTGGCTCGGACGAGGCGACGTGGGCGGGCTGCCGGTGCCCGTGCTGCTGCTGCTGCTCGCGTATCTCGTGGGCTGGGTGGCGCTCCGCTACACGCGGTTCGGGCGCTACGTGTTCGCCATCGGCGACAGCGAGGAGGCGGCGCGGCTGATGGGGCTTCCCGCGGACCGCATCGTCATGGCGACGTATGCGCTGAGCGGCGCCCTCGCCGGGCTCGCGGGGGTGATCCTGACGGCGCGCCTCGGCGCGGGCCAGCCGGTGGCCGCCACCGGGTGGGAGCTGGACGCGATCGCCGCGGTCGTCGTGGGGGGCACGCTGCTCTCGGGGGGCCAGGGGGGCGCGGGCTCCACTCTCATCGGCGTGCTGCTCCTCGGCGTCATCTTCAACCTGTTCAACCTCGAGGGAACGATCACGCCGTGGTGGCAGTGGGTGATGCGCGGCGCGTTCCTCCTGGTCGTCGTCGTCGTGCAGGGCCGGCTCCAGCGTCGCGAGGCCCATGGCTGACGGTTCCACCCTGGCCGAGGAGCCGCACCGCCGCCTCAACCTGCTGACGGGCGAGTGGGTGCTCGTCTCGCCGCATCGCATGCGTCGCCCCTGGCAGGGACAGGTGGAACCGCGCGCCGACGAGCGGCGTCCCGCGTACGACCCCACGTGCTACCTCTGTCCCGGCAACGAGCGCGCTGGCGGGCAGCGCAACCCGCAGTACACCGGCGCCTGGGCGTTCGACAACGACTTCGCCGCGCTCCATCCCATCCGCGCCGCCGAGGATCACGATTCGGATCCGCTGCTCGTGGCGCGCGTGGAGACGGGCCTCTGCCGCGTGATCTGCTTCTCGCCGCGCCACGACCTGTCGCTCCCCGAGCTGCCCGTGCCCGCGATCCGTGGCGTGGTGGACCTCTGGACCGAGCAGTACCTCGAGCTCGGGGCGCGGGAGGAGATCGGGCACGTGCAGATCTTCGAGAACAAGGGCGCGGTGATGGGCTGCAGCAACCCGCATCCGCACGGGCAGGTGTGGGCACAGGGGTCGGTGCCGCGCGAGCCGGCGCGCGAGACCGTGCGCATGGCGTCGCATCACGACCGCCACCGTCGCACCCTCCTCGCCGACTATCTCGCCGTGGAGCTCCGGCGCGGCGAGCGCATCGTCTGCGCGAACGACGGCTTCGTGGCGCTCGTCCCCTTCTGGGCCGTGTGGCCCTTCGAGATCCTCGTCGTGAGCCGCCGGCCGGTGCCGCACCTCGGTGCGCTGGACGA
>JAQBPZ010000053.1 GCA_028287225.1 Gemmatimonadota bacterium | reverse complement strand
TCGCGCCGCTGCGGTCGCCGCCGCGCGCCGGTGGGGCGCTGCTGCTCGCGCTCGCGAAGAAGGGGTGCGAGCTGCTCGCCATCCTCGCCATCCAGCGCGCGTTCGGCGTGGAGCTGCCGGCGGCCAGCGCGCTGCTGGTGCTCGCGGCGCTCAACCTCGCGACGCTCCTGCCCCTCGTGCCGGGCAATGCCGGGGTCTTCGAAGCCGCCGTCGTCTTCGCCTACGGCTGGCTCGGCGTTCCGCCGGAGCGCGCGCTCGGCATGGCCGTGGTGCAGCACGCCTGCTACTTCGCCGCCCTCGCGCTGCCGGGCTACGGCTGGCTGCTGCGGCGGCCTGCCGTGCCCAGCGAGGCGGCAGCACCGTAGAGCTGGCGGTGCTGTGCGACGACGTCTGCCCAATCGTACGGGGGCGCCGTCGCGGCGTTCCGGTGCGCGATGTAGCGGCGGAAGCTGGCGTCGAGCGCGAGTCGCGCGATGAATCGCGAGAGCTCCGCCGAGTCGCGGGCCAGGAGGCCGTTCTCCCCCTGCCGGATGAAGTCGCGCGCGCCGCTGGCCAGCATCGCGACCACCGGCAGCCCCGCGGCGCGCGCCTCCAGCGCCGCGATGCCGAACGACTCGCGCTCGCTCGGCAGCACGAACACGTGCGACGTGGCGTACAGCGCGCGGAGCGCCTCGCGCGACAGCTGGCCCGCCAGCGTCACGCGCTCCCCGATCCCGAGCTCCGCGGCGAGGCGCCGGACCGCGGCGCGGTCCGGGCCGTCACCCGCGATGACGAGCCGCAGCGGGGGCGCGCCGGCCACGAAGCGCGATGCGTCGGCGAACGCGCGCACGAGCTCCAGCGCGCGCTTCTTCCGGGACAGGCGCATCGCGGTGACGACGACGACCTCGCCATCCGGCGGATCGTGCCGCTGCTGCCGCCAGAAGGCGACGTCGATGCCGTTGGGCAGCACGCCCACGCTCGCGCCGGCCATCCAGTGCGCCGCCTGCGCCGCCACCACGCTGCTCACCGCGCTGAGCACGATCCGGTCGCGCGACCAGCCGAGCAGCGCCTCGCTGGCGCCGAGCAGCATCGCCGACCGGTGGAGCATGGAGTGGAAGGTGATGAGCGACGGGAGCCCCGCGCGCGCACCCGCGAGCGCGCCCGCATATGCCACCGGCGACACCACGCTCGCGTGCGCATGGACCACATCGAAGCGCTCCTCCTGCAGCGTGCGGCCCACCGCCGCCAGTGCTCGCGGCGACCACGCGAAGCCGCCGATCGGGAAGAGCGAGGCCGGCACCCGGTGCACCGGAACTCCGTCCACCTGGTCCGGGCCCCGCGTCGTGGTCACGATGCGGGCGTCCAGCCCGTCGCGGCGCAGCGCCAGCGCGAGGTCGCGCAGGTGCAGCTCGACGCCGCCCATGCGCGGCAGGAACCAGTCGCACACGAGCGCGACGCGGCCGCCGCCCGGGCTCACCCGCGCTGCCAGCTCCCGAATCGCTCCGCGCTCGCCACATCGAGCATCCCGGCGAGCCGGCGCGCCAGCTCCGGTCCCGCGTACCGTGCGATCACCGACTCGTCGCCGCGGTACGGCACCTCGCCGCCGGCGCGCAGGGCGTCCAGCGCGCGCCGGATTCCCGCCGCGACGCTCACCGCATCACCCACCACCTCCCCGGCGCTCGTCTCGCGAAGCACCTGCCCGATGAAGCTGTCGTCGTCCGCGATCGCGAGCACCGGCCGGCGGGCGTTCAACCGCTCGGGAAAGGTGGAGGGATAGCGGGCGAGCGCATCCGACGGCCCGAACGACAGCAGCACGTCGGCCTCGCGCTGGAGCGCGACCGCCTCGGCGGGCGACACGCGGGGGGTGATGCGACAGACCGAGGCGGCCGGCCGGTCGGTCAGCAGCGCCTGCAGCTCGTCGTCGCGTCCGCTGCCCACGAGCTCCACCTCGAGCGCCGCCGACAGCGCGTGGTCGTCGCGGAGCAGGAAATCGATCGCATCCAGCAGCACGCCCACACGCGCGTCGGCCCCGAGGCGTCCGACATGGACCAGGCGCAGCGGCGAGCCCACCGTGCGGCGCGGCGGCAGGCGGCGCTCGTCCGGGTCGAAGGGCAGCGCGAGCGTCTCCACGGCGAGCGAGTAGTTGCGCTCCAGGTGCTCCGACATCTCGGGCGACATGGCGACGCCGGCGAACGACCCGCGCAGCCAGCGCCGCGCCAGCTCGCGATGCTCGAAGCGCTCCATCAGCGTGCGCCCGTCGCGGGCATCCACGCGAAACGTGCCCAGCTCCCCGAACACCGGAATCCACGGAACCCCCGCCGCGCGCGCCATCTCCCCGCCGGCGATGTGTGCCGAGTCGGGGGACGACACGCTCACCACCGCGCCGATCCCGAACTGCCGGATGGCGCCCAGCCCCGCCGCGACCGCGGGCTGCACCCAGCCGCGGCACGGATCCGGATACGCGCCATAGAGGGGATACGCCGCGTCGAGCAGCGCACGCGCGAGCCGCTCCGCACGACGCGCGCGTGCGGGCTCCGCGCGGCCGGCCAGCGCCGCCTGCCAGCGCACGAGCAGGTTGTCGCGGGAGGCGAACGCCGCCG
>JAQBPZ010000002.1 GCA_028287225.1 Gemmatimonadota bacterium | reverse complement strand
CCGTCCCCGCGGAGAAGTGCTACCCTTGGGGAATGGATCTGACGTCCCCCTGCCCACTCGCGGGCGTGCTCGCGAAGCTGTTGCGCGAGCAGCAGGAGGTGCTCACCCGCCGCTGGCTCGACCGCATCAGCGCGCGCGTCTCGCTCGATCCAAACCGGATCTTCCCGACGGACGAGCTGCTGGATCACGTGCCGCTCCTCATCGGCGGCATCGCGAGCTACCTCGAGAATCCGGCCCTTCCCGTCTCGGCCGACGTGCCGGTCATCGCCAAGGCGATGGAGCTCGGCGCCCTTCGACATGCGCAGGGGTTCGACGAGTACGAGCTGCTGAAGGAGTACGAGATCTTCGGCGGCATCCTGTTCTCGTTCCTGTCCACCTCGGTCGACGACATCGAGCAGCCGTGCTCGCGGGCGGAGCTCGTGCTCTGCTCGCACCGGCTCTATCACGCCGTCACGCTCATTCAGCAGGCCACGACCGTGCAGTTCCTGGCGCTGATGAAGGAGCGGCTGCGCGAGCGCGAGGAACGCCTCCGCGCCTTCAACCGCGCGCTCACGCACGAGCTGCGCAACCGCATCGGGGCCACCATGGGCGCCGGCCAGCTGCTCGAGCTTCCCGAGGTGGCGGCCGCCGACCAGCAGAAGCTGGTCGCGATCGTCGTGCGCAACATGGAGAGCATGAAGCTCACGCTCGACAACCTGCTCGAGCTCTCGCGCGTGGACGGCGACGCGCGGCAGCCCCGGCACCTCCTGCTGCCCGGCGCCGTGGCCGAAGTGCTGCGCCAGCTGCGCGAGTTCGCGCGCGCGCGCGGCGTCCAGCTCTCGGTGGAGAGCCCGCTGCCCGAGGTGGAGGTCAACGCGGCCGCCGTGGAGCTGTGCCTCACCAACCTCGTCTCCAACGCGATCAAGTACGCCGACCCGGCGCGCAGCGACCGCTGGGTGCGGGTACAGTCCCGCATCGAGCCGGCCTCCGAGGAGCGGCCGATGGAGGTCATCGTCGAGGTGGTGGACAACGGACTCGGCGTGCCCCGCGCCGACCGCGCCCGTCTCTTCGAGCGGTTCTTCCGCGCGGGGGCGGCGGCCACCGCGGTGGAGGGCACGGGGCTGGGTCTCAGCATCATCCGCGAGACCCTGCACTCGGTCGGCGGGCGCGCCTGGGCGGAGTTCCCGGACTCGGGCGGCAGCGTCTTCGGGATCGCCCTGCCGATGCGCCGCGCCGCCGAGCGCGGCTCCCCGCCCGCCGGCATTCCGGCCGTCGGCGCCGCGCGCTAGGCCACGGACGAGCACAGCCACCGTGCCTCGTACCATGTACGAGGCACGGTGGCTGCAGCGCTGCTCACCCGGCCAGCAGCCGCTCCACCGCCAGCAGCGCCTCGGGCGTGTCGACGTCGAGCGGCATGCGCTCGTCCACCTCCACGACCGCCACGGCGCCGCCAAGCGCGTCGAGCACGTGGCGCGCGCCATGGTCGGCATCCAGGGAGGCGAGGTCGCTGAAGCACGCCCGGTCGAAGAGCACCGGGTGCCCGCGGCCGTCCAGGTAGCGCGGGACCACCGCCGCGGCGCGTGTCGCGTGCCAGCGGTCGCGGAGCGCCCCGACCACGGTCCGCGAGACCAGTGGCTGGTCCCCGAGCGCGATCAGCACCGCTTCCGTGTTCATCGGAAGCGCGAGCACGCCGGCACGGATGGAGCTTCCCATGCCCGCGTCGCGCTCCGGATGCTCCACGAACTGCACCGGCAGTCCGGCGAGTGCGGCGCGCACCATGAGCGCCCCGGGTGGCACGACCACGAACGTCTCGTCGGCGATCCCGTCCAGCGCCTCTGCGCTCCAGCGGAGCACCGCGCGCGCGCCGAGCGTGGCCGTCAGCTTGTCCGCGCCGAAGCGGCGGGCGCGGCCTGCGGCCAGCAGCAGCGCCGCGATCACGCCGGCGCGTCGCCGAGGGCCTGACGCAGCACGCGAAGGGGAAGCAGCGCACACGAACGCCGCGCCGCGGGCACTCCGCCGCCCAGCGCAGCCACCACGTCGTCGTCGCGCAGCTCGGACACCTCCCCCAGGGTCGCGCCGGACAGCCGCTCGGTCAGGAGCGATGCCGACGCGGTGGCGATGGCGCAGGCGCTCGCCTGGAACCCGATCTCCGCCAGCCGGCCATCGTGCAGCGACACTTCCATGCGCAGCCGGTCGCCGCACATCGGGTTGGCCCCCTCGTGCACGTGCGTGGGCGACGCGAGCGCGCGCTGGTTCCGCGGCCGGCGATAGTGCTCCACCACCAGCGCCAGGTACGGCGCGTCGCTCACGGTGCGGGCGCCGCCCCGCGCCAGGTGGCGATCAGCTCGGCCAGGATGCTCACCGCGATCTCCGCGGGCCCCTGCGCACCGATCGCAAGCCCGATCGGCGTGCGCAGGCGCGCCACGTCCTCCGCACGGAGGCCGTCGTCGGCCAGCATCGTGCGCATCGCCGCGCCGCGCTTCCGGCTGCCGAGCATGCCGACGTACGCGGCGCCACCGGCGAGCGCCGCGCGAAGCACCGGCAGCTCCACGCGGTAGTCGTGCGCCACCACCACGACCGCCGGCCCGTCCGCCGCCTGCATGCGGCGCGTCACCACCTCACCCGGGATGCAGGGCACGCGCTCGGCCGCGGCCGCGAACCGCGGCTGTGCGAGCACCTCGTCGCGCGGGTCCAGCAGCACCACGTGCCAGCCCAGCGGCGCGGCGAGCGTGCACAGCGCGGCCGCGATCTCGGTGGCGCCCACGATGAGCAGCGTGCGCACCGGCGTGATGCGCTCCACGAACCAGGCGCCGCCCGCATCCTCGCGCAGCCCGCCCACCTCGCCATCGCCACGCATCGCCTCCAGCGCCATCGACGCCGCCGCGGCGTCGCGGGCGGCGTCGCCTGTTCCGCCGATCGTCGTGCCGTCGGCGCGCACCAGCAACCGCCCGCGCGGCTCGTGGAGCGCCGTCACCAGCATCGTCGGCTCCCCGCGCGCGCTGGCCGCCACCGCTTCGTCCAGCACGCGAGCGGCGATGTCGCCCGCGTCGAGCGTCACGCGCTCCACGAACAGGTCCACGTCGCCCGCGCAGCCGAGGCCCAGGGCCAGGGCATCGTCCTCGCTGAGCGGCAGGGTGAGCCGCTCCACGGCGCCGGTCGCCAGCACGCGCGCCGCCGCCTGGAGCGCGCGGCCGTCGGCGCACCCGCCCACCGTGACGCTGCCGAACGCGCGCCCGTCGTCGCTCACCGCGAGCCGGGTGCCCAGCGTGCGCGAT
>JAQBPZ010000406.1 GCA_028287225.1 Gemmatimonadota bacterium | reverse complement strand
CTCGCACCGCCACCGCACAGGCCGACGTCGCGCAGCGCGTGCGCGTCGTGTCGAGCGACGAGATCGCGAAGACGCCAGCACTCGACGTGGCCGACCTCCTTAAGCGCGCGGCCGGCCTCAACATCGTCCAATACCCCAGCCTCCTCGCCGGCGTGGGTATCCGGGGCTTCCGGCCAGAGACGGGCGGACTGCAGAAGCGCACCCTCCTGCTCGTGGACGGCCGTCCCGCCGACGTCACGAACCTCGCCCTGCTCGACCTTGCCGGTGTCGAGCGGATCGAGGTGCTCAAGGGCGCCGCCTCGGCACTCTACGGATCGAGCGCCGAGGCGGGTGTAGTGAACGTCATCACGCGGCGCACAACCAGCGGACGAAGCGGCATGCTCTCCGCCGCGCGCGGCACGTTCACCACATCCGACGTCATCGGACACGCGGGCGGACGGGTGAATGAGCGGTTCGATGCGGACATCGACGGGCATTTCTACCAAGCGGGCGATGCGTACCGAATCGGGAGCGGCAACACCTTCCGGAATGCGCTGGGCGCCTCGACTGCGACGCGGATCTTTCCGGATGGCCGCCGCGTGGAGGTCGACGAGGTCGGCAGCGGCCAGGTCCGCAATGGCACGCGGTACCGCTATGGCAGTGGCGCGGCCCGTGTGGGAATCACCCTGGGCGGTGGTCTTCGTCTCGACGCTCGCGGCGACGCGCTGAGGGCGCACGATGTTGAGACGGCGGGCGACATCAACTACGGCGATGCCCAGAATGCATTCAAGAATGTCAACCGCGGCGGCACCGAGCTGGCCCTCAGCGGCAGCGGCGCTCGTGGCACCTTCCGCCTGCGTGCCTACGAAGGGCGCGAGACGGGCAACTACTTCAACAACGCCAGCGCTTCGCGGTTCGTCAACTTCACACAGGTCACCACGACAGCGGGCGCGCAACTCGAGGGCACGACGCAGCTCGGGCCCGTTGCGCTCACCGCGGGTGCCGACGCATCGCGGGCACAGGCAAAGTCCAGCCGGTACGCCGCCCCCGACTCCGCAGTGGGCACGTTCAGTCCGAACTCGCGCAACGGTTCGGCCGCCATGTTCGCTCAGGGCCGCAGCTCGCTGTTCGGTGACCGCGCAATTCTGACCGTCGGTGCGCGCCTGGACCAGGTGCGGGTGAGACTCCTGGAGACTCCGCTGCGGACAGATGTGCTGCCCGCCAGCGACGAATTCACGGTGTTCAACCCGAGCGCCGGTCTCGTCGTGCCCCTGGTATCCACCATCCGCGCGCACGGAAGCGTCGGCCGTGGTTTCGTGACTCCTGACGCCTTCTCGCGCGCCGGCCTCACCCAGACCGCTCCGGTGAACAATGTCGTGGCCATCACGATCGGCAATGGCACATTGCTCCCAGAGCACGCGACCACTCTCGATGGCGGCTTCACTATCATGCCCACAGGGGGGTTCGATGCCGACGTGACCGTGTTCGCGACGAACGTGCGTGACCGGATCACGTCCGCACGCGCGAGCTACGCAGCGGGCAGCAGGCCCACCACGGTGGACGGCTATCAGGTGAGCCGCATCCAGACCTCGGTGAATGCGGGTACCGCGCGGATGCGTGGCATTGAGACGAGCGCGGGATACGACCTCGGGGCGGCATTGCACCGTGCCTATCGGCTGCGGCTCAGCGGCGAGTACACGCGGCTGGTCACCGCGGTGGAACGTACGCGTACCGCATCCGTCGACACCACGGGGGCGGGCACGCGGAAGAACGTCACTCCAGCGTCGCTCGCGCAGGCATTCATCTTCGGTTCCGAGACGGAGCAGCCGATCCGGAACGTGGCTCGCGCCACGGTAACCGGTGCGCTCGACTACGACGATTTCCGCCTGATGCGCGGGCGCTTCGGTGCGCGTTACGTCGGTCGCCGCCGTGATGCGGACTTCTCGGACCCGACGATCACGGCGGACGTCGAATATCCGCCATTCCTCGTACTCGATGCAACTGGCGGAGTCCGGATCACCGAACGGCTGCGCGGCGACCTCACCATCGCCAACCTCACGGACGAGAACTATTACGAGAAGCGTGGCTACAGCCTGCCTGGCCGTACGCTGCTGCTCCGGCTTACCACCACGTTCTGATGCCGCAGTCGGGGGCCGCGCTCACCGCGTTGCTGTTCGACGTCGTCCTCGGTGAGCCGCCCACCTGGCTGCACCCGACGGCGGCGATGGGTTGCGCTATCGGGGCGGTACGTACCCGTGCCGACGGCGGGCGATCGCCGTCGCGCGACCTGATGATCGGTCTTGCGCTCGTCGGTGGCGGCGGCGCATTGATCGCAATGCTTACTCGTCGCGCGTCACGGCTGGCGGACGGGGTATCGCACCGGTCATGGATACGCGCGCTGGTGGCAGGCGCCGGCCTGAAGCCCGCGCTGTCGCTGCGGGCGCTGCTTCATGCGGGACGTGTGGTGGAGGATGCGCTGCGCCAGGGCGACATCGTGCGAGCGCGCCGGCTGCTTGCGTGGCATCTGGTCTCTCGGGACACGAGCCGGCTGGCGCCGCACGAGGTGGCCGGCGCCGCCATCGAGTCGCTCGCCGAGAACCTCGGCGATGGCCTGGTGGCCCCGCTCCTCGCGTACGCGTTCGCCGACCTGCCGGGTGCATACGTCCACCGTTTCGTGAACACCGCGGATGCGATGCTCGGCTATCACACGCCGGAGTTGGAGTGGCTCGGCAAGCCGGGAGCCCGGCTCGACGATGTGCTCAACCTGCTGCCGGCGCGGCTGACGGCGGGGTTGCTTGCCGGCGCAGCGCCGCTGGTGGGTGCGTCCACCGCTGGGGCGTTGCGCGTTCTGCATCATGATCGCGCGCGCACGGCCAGCCCGAACGCGGGCTGGCCGATGGCTGCCGCCGCCGGAGCACTCGGCGTCCGACTCGACAAGCGCGGGGCCTACACGCTGAATGCGCAGGGACGACGGCCCACCCCGGCCGATCTCGCTCGCGCGCGGCGTCTGGTTGCGGCAGCAGCAGCGAGCGCAGTGGTCCTGACCGAGATCGCCGTCGCCGACGCGACAACGTGGGCCGCGTGAATGTCCCCCGCGTGGTGCCGCCGGCAGCGCATGGCGGCTCGGCCGTAGCCGGCGACCCACCGACGCCTGTGCGTGCGGATTTCAGCGTGTCGCTCAATGCCTATGGAGCGGCGCCGACGGTCCGGCGCGCGTTGCGCGAGGCTGCCCGCGGCCGAGCGTGGGAGACGTACCCCGAGCCCACCGCGTATGCCGCGCGCTCCGTGGCGGCGAGACGCTGGGGATGCCTTCCCGAGAATCTCACGGCTGGCGCAGGGGCGGCTGAGTTGATCCATGCGCTATCTGCCGCGATGTTGCGGCCCGGTGACGCGGTGCTGGTCCCGCGGCACGGCTTCGCGGAGTACGCACGCGCGGCGGCGATCCATGGGGCCCGCGTCGTGCGTGTCGGCCGTGCAGATGACTCGCTCACCGGCCTTGGTAAGGGCGCGCCGCTGGGACCATGGTTGTCCGCGGTCCGTCGGCTTTGCCCACGGCTTGTCTACGTGTGCTCGCCCGGCAATCCTGCCGGTCGCGTATGGTCCCACGACGAGCTGATCACGCTGGCGGACGCCACCGTCACGGCGGGCGCTCTCCTCGTCCTGGACCAAGCCTACGACGACTTCACGACAGACCCCATGGGTCGCCCGGCACTTCCGCTGCATCCCGGTGTGCTGCACCTGCACTCCCTCACGAAGGGGCACGCGCTCGCCGGAGTCCGTGTCGGGCTCGCGCACGGCACACCAGCGGTGATCAACGCCATCGACGCTGTGCGTCCCCCATGGCCCGTGTCCAGCATCGCCCAGACTGCGATCGTCGCGGCCTTCTCGGATGCCGCGCTCGCGCATGTACATCGCACGACGCGGCGCCTCCGCCGGCACGGCGCCGCGCTGGCCGAGGGGCTCGCCGAGCTCGGTATCCGAACGGCGCCAACGGCTACACACATACTTCTGGGCGAGGTCCGCGATGCGGCCGCCGTCCGTGCTGCGTTGCTGGCGTCGCATGGGGTGCGCGTGCGTGACTGCTCGTCGTTCGGGCTGCCGCATCACATCCGGGTGGCGGCCCGCACCCCTGGCGACAACACCCTCCTCGTCGCCGCGCTCGCCGCACTCGCGCGCCGCGGGATGTGCTTCTCCTCTTCTCACTGACCATGTCCGACGACAACGAGCGTACCGACCCGCTGGCCCCGCAGCCCGAGATGACCTCGCCCACGGGGCGTCGCGCACCGCGACCCAAACGGAAACAGGTTGGCAAGTACCGCGTGCCGCCCCGGGAGCAGCGCCACGGCCTGCTCATCGTCCATACGGGGAAGGGAAAGGGCAAGACGACCGCTGCGCTCGGCATCCTGCTGCGCGCCGTCGGCCGCGACATGCGGGTGGCGATGTTCCAGTTCATCAAGAGTGGCAAGACACTGCACGGTGAGCAGGTGGCTGCCGAGCGGCTGGGCGTGCATATCGTGCCACTTGGAGACGGATTCACGTGGCTCAGCGACAACATCGCGGAAGATCGCGTCCTGGCGGAGCAGGGATGGGAGCGGTGCCGTGCCGCTCTCGCGTCAGGGGAGTACGACGTGGTGATCTTCGACGAGCTGACCTATGCACTCACGTTCGGCTGGCTGCCCATCGACGAGGTGCTGGCAACCATCGCGGCGCGTCCGATCGGGATACACGTCGTAGTGACGGGACGCAATGCGCCGCAGGCCTTGATCGACGCGGCTGACCTCGTGACGGAGATGACCCTCGTGAAGCATCCCTACCGCGAGCAGGGGATCGGGGCGCAGCCCGGCATCGAGCTGTGAGCCCCACAACGACCATCCATCTCGTGCGGCATGGCGCCACCACGTGGAACGAGTCCGGGCGGTACCAGGGTCGGGTAGATGTGCCGATGTCCGACGAAGGCGTGCACCAGGTTCGCGATCTCGCCAGGCGCCTTGGCGGGATGCGCTTTGATGCCGCATACTGCTCGAGCCTCGTGCGAGCCACCGCCACCGCAGCCCTGCTGCTGGAGGGAACGGGCTGTCGCGCGATGCCGCTGCGTGGTCTCGACGAGCTGTCCTACGGCGCGCTGCAGGGGCTCACGCCACGGGTACGTGCAGAGCGCTACGCGATGGTCGAGCGGCAGTGGAGAGCCACTCCCTGGCAGGTGACCTTCCCGGAGGGAGAATCGCTTGCAGACGTCGCGGAGCGCGTGACCCCGATCTGGGAAGGGATTGTCGCGGGCCACGCTGGCGACACAGTCCTCGTCGCAGCGCATGGACATGTGAACCGTGTGCTGCTGCTGCATGCCTTGGGACTTCCGCCGGAGGCGTTCTGGCATCTGAAGCAGGAGAATGCGAGCTGCTGGGTCGTGCGGGGTGCGGACGCGGAGGAGTACGGGACGTCGACGGCCCGCGTTTGCCGCGTATGACAACGTCTCGGCCCGACACGCCATCTCGCGAATCGGACGCCGCCCCGCTGGGCGCCGCACGCGAGGCGGTGTACGACGTGATCGCCAAACGACGCGACATTCGCAACTTTCGCCCGGATCCCGTGCCCGACGAGGTGCTGCATCGGATCCTGACGGCCGCGCACCAGGCGGGATCAGTGGGACTCATGCAGCCGTGGGATTTCATCGTGGTGCGACGCGAGGAGACGCGCCGGCGAGCGTACGAAGCGTTCCGACGCGCGAACGAACGGGCGGCGAGACACTTCGCGGACGATCGCGCCGTCGCCTATGGCGCCCTGAAGCTGCAAGGCGTGCTGGATGCTCCAGTCGCCATCCTGGTCACGTGCGATACCCTCCGCGGTGGAGTGCACGTCCTCGGACGCGACACCATGCCGGAGATGGACCGGTACAGCACCTGCCTCGCGATCCAGAATCTCTGGCTTGCTGCGCGCGTCGAGGAGGTGGGCGTCGGCTGGGTCAGCATCGTGGAACCAGCCGATCTCGTGAGCCTGTTCGGATTGCCCTCCGGAGTGATTCCGATCGCGTATCTGTGCGTGGGCTATCCGGTGACGTTCGCCGACGCACCGATGCTCGAGACCACCGGATGGCGGCAGCGCATGCCGCTGGAGGCCGTCGTGCACTCGGAGCGGTGGCAGGCATCGGCCGCCGAGTGGGGGCAGCTGGCGCCCGCGCAAAGTGATGTCGCGGCGGTGGGCGTGGATGCTGGTACGCGATCCCCATCCGTGAGAAGCGCTGCCGATGACGAGGCGTTGATCGCCGTGACGATAGCGAGGATTGGTGGGGCCGTACGCGGGGACGCGGTGGCTGCCGCCGCGGCACGGCGGCTCGACGCCCTGGCAAAGCCGCGCGGCAGCCTCGGAGAGCTCGAGGCGATCGCCATCCGGATGGCGCGAATCCAGGGGAGCCTGATACCACGCGCGGATGCGGCGCATGTGCTGCTGTTTGCCGCCGACCACGGGGTCGCTGTGCACGGGGTAAGCGCCTTCCGCGCCGAGGTGACGGCCAAGCTCTGTTATGCCATCCTGGCGGACGGGGCGACCGCGAATGCCCTCGCGCGCGCAGGAGGCGCGAGTCTCACGCTCGTCGATGTCGGCGTGGATCACGACTTCGCGGCAGACGCGAAAGTGCTGTCTCGCAAGGTCCGGCGTGGCACGCGTGACCTCTCGGTGGAGGCGGCGCTGACGCGCGACGAGGTCCTGCGCGCCGTGGGGGCGGGCATTGCGGCGGTCGAGGCGCTCGAGGATGTGCAACCACTCGTCATCGGCGAGGTCGGGATCGGGAACACCACCAGCGCAGCCGCCGTCGCAGCGCTATTCCTGGCCAGGAGCGCCGCGGAGATGGTCGGCCTTGGCACCGGCGTGGGGGAACAGGCGCTCGCGCGGAAGCGGGAGCATGTCGAGCGCGCCCTCGTGCGGGCGCGTGCAACGACCGACGCCCACGATCCTATCGGCGTACTGGCGGAGGTTGGTGGTCTCGAGATCGCTGCGATGACGGGCGCTATCCTGGCCGGTGCGGCGCGAGGAGCGGTCGTCGTGCTCGACGGGATGATTGTTGGCGTCGCGGCGCTGGCGGCCGCATTGCTCGCTCCTGCCGCGAGCGACGCATGTATTGCGTCGCACGTTGGTGCCGAGCCTGCGCACGCCGCCCTGCTCGAACGGCTCGGGCTCGATCCATTGCTGGACCTCGGGCTGCGACTCGGCGAGGGATCCGGCGCGCTGCTCGCGCTACCATTGCTGCGGGCCGCGTGTGTAGTGCTTGCCGAACTCCGGACCTGGGAGGAGATGGGGATTGCAGTTCCCTCGGACCCCCGGGGAACTCAGTGAGCGCGGGCGTCGATATGCGTGCCGGTGACGCTCCGATCAGCGTGCCGCGCGTCGTCATCGCCGCGCCCGCGAGTGGCGCCGGTAAGACGACCGTGGCCGCGGCGCTCATGCGCGCGGCGTGCGACCGTGGGCTCCGGGTTGCCCCGTTCAAGGTCGGTCCCGACTACATCGACCCTTCCCATCACCGCGTGGCAGCCGGCCGTCCAAGCCGAAATCTCGACGGGTGGATGCTGCCGCATTCCACGGTGCTGGCGCTCTTCGGTCGCGCTACCTCGGGCGCGCACGCTGCCGACCTGGCGGTCGTCGAAGGCGTCATGGGACTGTTCGATGGCCGTACCGGCACATCGGAAGAGGGGTCGACGGCGCAGATGGCCAAGCTGCTGCGAGCCCCGGTCGTGCTCGTGCTCGACGCGAGTGCAATGGCGCGCACGGCAGGCGCCGTGGTGCATGGCCTTCACACGTTCGACGACGACCTTCGGCTGGCCGGGGTCGTGCTGAACAGGATGGGCAGTGAGCGTCACTACGAGATGTGCGCCGCGGCGATCCGCGAGCGGACGCAGGTCCCGGTCCTGGGTTGGCTCCCGAAGGATCCCGCCATCGGCGTCCCGTCCCGGCATCTCGGTCTCGTGCTGGCGGGGGAAAACCCGATCAACATGGAGCAGCTCGGCGCGCGCGCGGCGGAGACGCTCGACGTGGACGGGCTGCTCACCATCGCTCGGAACGCGTCCACGCTTGCGGTGCCGGCGTCGGATCTGCTTCCCCCGCCCGTGACACACCGACGAGCACGCATTGCGATCGCCCGCGACGCGGCCTTCGACTTCTATTATGAAGACAACCTCGATCTGCTCCGCAGCCTCGGCGCGGAACTTGTGCCGTATTCGCCGATGAGCGACGCGGCGCTTCCCGCTGACGTCGGCGCGCTCTACCTCGGCGGCGGGTATCCCGAGCTTCACGCGGCCGGTCTATCGGCCAACACGGCCATGCTGGCGGACGTGCGCGCATTCGCAGCGTCGGGCCGGCCGGTGTATGCCGAGTGCGGAGGGCTGATGTATCTGGCTGACGCCTTCGTGGCGGCCGACGAGTCCCGGTTCCAGATGGCCGGGGTGATCCCCGGTGTCTCCCGCTTGGCCGAGCGACTGACTATTGGCTACCGCGAGATGCGCGCGCTCCGTGACAGCCCGATTGCCCTCGCCGGTCAGTTCGTGCGTGGTCATGAGTTCCACCACTCCTCGTTGACCCATGGCAGCGGATCGCCGGCGTATCTGCGGTCGGACATCGACCAGCCGGAAGGCATCGTCGGTGGGCCGCGGGGGAACGTGCTCGCCTCGTATCTGCACGTTCACTTTGGAGCCGACCCACGCCTCGCTGAACGGTTCGTCGGCTTGGCGGCAGGTGAGTGAGCGTCCTCGACACAGGGTCCAAGCGAATGCCCGACGTGTGGGACCTCATTCGCGGCGAGACGAAGGCTGGGCCGTAGTAGAACGATGTGTGACCCCGTAGACCGGTCACCTCCCAAGCTGGACGTCGGCGGGTCGAGTGCGGTCGCCTGCTCCCTTGCAGGTCGAGAAAACGCAGCAGCATCCGAGATCGCCGGGGCACGATGTGCCCCGGCGATCTGTCGTCGTGGCGCATGTGTCCGGCCATACCGGAGAGTCATCGGGCGCACCCGCGCCGAGGAAGGCGGCAACGGCGCAGCCGGCAGCGGTTGAGCCACGCACCGATGAGTTGCGCTCCGCCCCACCGTCCAGCAAGATGT
>JAQBPZ010000397.1 GCA_028287225.1 Gemmatimonadota bacterium | reverse complement strand
TCCATTCGCACAATCTCCGACGAGTTGGCCTACAGCGTAATGGTTGCTGTGGGCCTTCATGCCGTTTGGACCACGCTCGCTTCGTGTCTTGGGTACGAAGTCGACTACTTGGCGCTTCTCGCTTTCTTGACTGGAAACTTCGGGAAGGATTCGCAGCTGTTTGGATCGTCGGTCCTGGCCTTTTCCGATCACAAGGTCGCAGTCGCCGCCTATTTCGTGAGCTTGGCTGCAGCCGCTGGAGGGATCGGCGTTGGAGCGCACGCAGCAGTTCGCAAACTGGGTCTTGACCTGCGAACAAGCTGGTTCCGCTTCGAAAACACATGGCATTACCTGCTCACGGGCGAGTTGCTGGGATTCGATGTCGCTATTGCTTCAGTTGATTTACCCGATGGCGTGTACGTGAGTGCAGTCGTCGAGCAGGGCAAAGAATGCCATCTGTACTGGGGATTTCTCAGCGACTTCACTTTTGATACCGCTGGTAGCTTGGAGCGCCTCCTTCTGCGTGGTGCGCATCGTCGCCCTTGTCTAGGGATAGAGTGCCTTCCGACGATGTCCCCCATAGACAACTGGATGATCGCTTTTACGAGATCAGAGGCGATTTCCTGGTTCTTGCCTACAAAGACATCAAGACGCTCAATCTCGATTACTTCTGGATTGAAGAGGTTCAGGCGTCGGACGTCGCGCAGTCAGTACCTGCGACTGAATTGAAATAGCGTCAAAGGCATTGAAGCTGCTTGAGTCCATCGGAGCGTCTCCTTCGGCGTCTCCTGCATCCGGGTGAGGTAGTGCGCCGCGACGCATGCGTCGTACGCATCGGCGCGGGCCAGCATGTCGTCGATGGAGAGCTGCGTCACGCGCGCCCGGCCTGCATGCCGGCCACCTCGTCCAGCCGCCGGGTGAGGTAGCGACGGTCCGCGTCGGAGGGCGCGATGGCCAGCGCGGCGCGGTAGCTCTCCGCCGCCTCGTCGAGCCGGCCCAGGCGGCGGAGCAGGTCGGCGCGCGCGGCGGGCAGCAGGTGGTATCCGGCGAGCTCGCCCTGCGCCGCGAGCTCGCTCAGCAACGCGAGGCCGGCGTCCGGTCCGTCCGCCATGGCCACCGCGATGGCGTGGTTGAGCGCGATCACCGGCGAGGGGGTCAGCCGCAGGAGGTCGGCATACAGCGAGACGATCTCGCGCCAGTCCGTGGCCGCCGTGCTCGGCGCGGTCGCGTGACAGGCGACGATCGCGGCCTGGAGCTGGTACGGACCGGGACGCAGGGTCCGGAGCGCGCTCGCGAGCACGTCGCGCCCCTCCGCGATCTCGCTCGCCACCCAGCGCGACCGGTCCTGGTGCTCCAGGGTCACGAGCTCGCCGGTGGCGTCGGTGCGGCTGGCCCGCCGCGCGTCGTGCAGGAGCATCAGCGCGAGCAGGCCGCGCGCTTCCGGCTCGTCGGGCATGAGCTGCACGAGCAGGCGGGCGAGCCGGATCGCCTCCGCGCACAGGTCCGGGCGCAGGAGCGACGGGCCCGTGGAGGCGGCGTAGCCCTCGTTGAACAGCAGGTAGAGCACGCCCAGCACCGCGGCCGTCCGCTCGGCGAGCAGGTGCGCCGGCGGGACGCGATACGGGATGCCGGCCTGCCGGATCCTGTGCTTGGCGCGGACGAGCCGCTTCGACATCGTCGCCTCCGACACCATGAACGCGCGGCCGATCTCGGCGGTGCTGAGCCCCGCCAGCGTGCGGAGCGCGAGGGCGACCTGTGCCTCGTACGCCAGTGCCGGGTGACAGCAGGTGAACATCAGCCGCAGGCGGTCGTCCGGGATGCCGCCCTGGGCGTCGGCGTCCTCGGTGTCGTTCGGTGCATCGTCGAGCGACATGCGGGCAGCCTCCTCCAGCTTGTCCTGGCCCAGGGCGTCGCGCCGTCGCCGGTCGATCGCACGATTGCGCGCGGTGGTCGTCAGCCATGCCCCCGGGCGGACGGGCACGCCGTCCACCGGCCAGCGCTCCAGCGCCCGGGTGAACGCGTCCTGCGCGCACTCCTCGGCCAGATCCCAGTCGCCGGTGACGCGGATCAGCGTTGCGACGATCTGTCCCCATTCGGTGCGGAACGCCTGCGCCACCGCGTCCTGTACTTCGGTCGTCATCTCCCTGCCCGGCCTGATGTCGGTCTCCGTGGCCGACGGATGCTCGCCTGCCCCATGCAGCCTGATCGAGGTCGTCCGCGGATTCAAGCCCTGTTCGTGGCGGCGGTGACGGCTGACGGCGGGTGCTGGCGGCTGGCCGAGGGTCGAGCCAACGAGCCAGCGCAGCATCTGGCTCGGGTGTTTCTCCGGGAGTTTGCCACGGAGGTTGTGGAGCGCACCGAGGACTGCGTCAGAGTGGTCGCACTCCTCTGAGTCCTCGCGGTTCTCCTTTGTGTCCTCTGCGTTGAGGCAGTTGAAGGCCTCGATCGCGCGGGGGCCCCCCCGATCAAATGATCGGGGTCGCGCGCCGAGCGAGCCGCACCAATCCCTTGCGGCGTGGACCGCATGCCCGCGCCGCCAGGGGCTAGCCGCGCACCGGCAGGAGCCGGCGCACGCGCTCGTCGCGCAGGTAGAGCGGCGCCCAGAGCAGCGCACCGAGGATGACGGGGAAGAGCAGCTCGAACGGCGTGCTGCCGGCACGGACGTGGATCGCGATCGCGCCACCCAGATACCCCGTGAGCAGCACCGCGCCCAGCACGGCGGTGCGCGGAACGACGTACAGCGCCAGGCAGGCGAGCTGGAGAATGCCGAGCCCTGTCGCCGCGCCCATCGGGATGCCGAGCTTGCCGAACGCCTCGACCACCTGCACGGGTTTGGCCAGCTTGCCCACGCTGTCGAAGATGAGGAAGAGCACGGCGACGGTGAAGCAGGTGCGCGCCGCCCAGAGCGTGGGCCGCGCCGGAGCGCCGGCCAGTGAGGTCGTGTGCATAAGAGGGAGGAGGAAAGGGTTCGGAGGAGCTGGATGCCGCTGATGCCGATACGACGAATGGGGGACGACCGAACGGACCGGTCGACAACGGCGACTGACAACGGCCGAGGTGGCTCTGGTGGCTTGCCTGGCTCGCACGGATACTACGCCTCATCGTTCCGCTCGCACGCACACCAGCTCAGGAGAGCCGCCACATGTCCGCCGCCGCGCACGTCGTCGCGCCGCCGTCCGCTGCCACCGCGAGCACTGTCCCGCTGCGCCAGCGCGTCGACGTAATCGATGTCGTCCGCGGGATCATCATGATCCTCATGGCGCTCGACCACACGAGGGACTACTTCGGCGACGCCGGCGCCAGCCCCACCAATCTCGCCACCACCACCGTGGCGCTGTTCTTCACGCGCTGGATCACGCACTTCTGCGCGCCCACCTTCTTCCTGCTCACCGGCACCGGCGCCTACCTGTCGCGCCGCCGCCGCGCGGTGGGCGACCTCTCGCGCTTCCTCGTGACGCGCGGGCTCTGGTTGATGGTGCTCGAGCTCACCGTCGCGCGCTTCCTCTGGCAGTTCAACGCGGACTACCGCATCACCCTGCTCAACGTCCTCTGGGCGCTCGGCTGGTCCATGCTCGTGCTCGGGCTGCTCGTGCGACTGCCCGTGCGTGTCGTCGGGGCCATCGGCATCGTGATGATCGCATCGCACAACCTGCTTGACGCGGTGCAGCCCACGACGTTCGGCGCGCTCGCCCCACTCTGGTCCCTGCTGCACAGCCCGGGCTTTCTCGTGCCGCCGCCGGGCCACGTGGTGTTCGTGGCGTATCCCGTGATCCCCTGGATCGGCGTGACCGCGGCCGGCTACGCGCTTGGTGCGCTCTGGGACATCGACGCCGGTCGACGTCGCGCCATCCTGCTTCGCCTCGGCCTCGGCTGCATCGCCGCGTTCCTCGTGCTGCGCGGATTCACCGTGTATGGCGACCCCGCTCCATGGGCGCCGCAGGGCCGGCCCGCCATGGCGCTGGTCTCGTTCCTCAACCTGAACAAGTATCCGCCATCGCTGCTGTTCCTGCTCATGACGCTCGGGCCGGTGATGCTGGTCCTCCGCGCGCTCGACGGGCGCACCCCTGCCCTCCTGCGGCCCGCGCGAGTCATCGGGGCGGTGCCGATGTTCTACTACCTGATGCACATCCTGCTGCTGCACCTCGTGGCGGCGGCGGCCTGCGTCGCGCGCTTCGGCACGCTGCGGCCCGCCATCGAGTCGCCCACGCTCGACCGCTTTCCCATGACACAGGTGCCCGGCTGGCCGGCCCCGCTGCCCGTGGTGTACCTCGTCTGGATCGGCGTGGTCGTGGCGCTCTATCCGCTCTGCCGCTGGTACGCCGGCGTGAAGCAGCGCAGCCGCAGCGCCTGGCTCAGCTACCTGTAGGACTCGGCCGTGAAGCACTTCCTGATCTTCCGCCGGCGGCGAGCGTGGTGCCGGCTTGTCGCCAAGGACTGCATCAGGCGAACGGTGAACGGACTCTAGTGCACTTCTCCGCGTCCTCCGCGGTTCACAGCTCTTGAGGAGTTTGAACCGTGGGGGACGCGAGGAACAACGACGTCATCCGACGGCCTGCCAACCCGTACCACGTGGGCTGGCAACCCTATCCAGTCCACACTGAATATCTTTATATGTGCCGCGCCCCGACGACGGGCCGACCATCCCTTCGTTCACGTCCAGGGAATGCTGCCGATGAAGTTCATGGTGTTGATCTACAACGATCCCGCGCTCGTCAGCGCGATGCCGGCCGGCCAGATGGAGGCCGACCTGCGCGCCTGCTTCGATCATTGCGACGAACTGGCCCGCGAAGGGCACCTGCTCGACTCGAAGATGCTCGCGAGCCCGGCGACCGCTCGCTCGGTGCGCGTGCGACAGGGCCAGCGCGTGGTGTCCGACGGACCGTTCATGGAATCCAAGGAGATGCTCGGCGGCTTCAACCTGATCGAGGCCGACGACATGGACCATGCGCTGCGCATCGTGGCGCAGTTTCCCTGGGCGAGCAGCGGCTGCATCGAGGTCCGGCCGGTCGAGGATCTCGAGGCGGTGAAGCTGCGCGTTCGCGAAGCGGGTGCGGCGCACGCCGGATGACCGTCGACACGCGCGCGATCACCGGGACACTGGAGCGAATTCCCCTGTTCTCCTGGAACTGCGAACTGCATTCAACGCAGAGGCCGCAGAGGGGAACAGCGAGGGCGGAGAGGAGAGCATTCCCTGGCAGCAGTCCTCCGTGCCCTCTGTGTCCTCCGTGGTAAAACGCTGTTGAAAAGCATCTAACCACAGAGGACTCAGAGGACACAGAGGAGCGTTGGCCGGGCTGCCCTCCTCTGCGTTCCTCGCTGTTTTCCTCTGCGGCCTCTGCGTTGAATCCCCTTACCGCGGCATCGCGAAAATTCACTCCGAAGGTTCGCTAGGATTCGCGTACGCACCGAGCACGCGTAGCAGAGGGCGCTACTTCGCCGCCGCCGGCTTGAACACCGTCCGGAACGCCCGCAGCGCCGCCGGATGATAGATCGTCCCGTGCGTCTCGGCGGGCATCGGCTCGTAGTACCACGTCAGCCCGGGAAACGCGCCCTGCCGCAGCACTCCCGCCAGCCGGTGCGTGAGCATGTCCAGCTCCGGCTCGTCGCTGCTCGCGAGGAACAGCGTCTTGTGCGCCGAGGCCGGGCGCGCACGGAGCGTCGCCGCCGCCTCGTCCAGCAGGCGCCGGCTGTTCCACCAGAGGCTGGGATCGAAGGCGATGTAGGTATCGAACAGGTCCGGCTCGCGCAGGAAGGTCTCCACCACGAACAGGCCGGCGAGCGATTCGCCGACGATCGCCGTCTCGCCCGTGGTCCGGTAGCGCGCCGCGATGCGCGGCATCAGCTCCGTGCGGATGAAGCGCCGAAATGGCCCCGAGCCGCCGACGTGCACCGCGATCCGGCGGTCCTTCTCGTTCTCCGTGGGGCCGGTCATGTCGCGACGACGCTCGGTGTTCTCGATCCCGACGAGCAGGAAGGGCCGCATGGTGCCGTTGCCGATCGACACCTGGAGCAGGCCGGCGACGTGCAGGAAGTCCTCGGCGAGCCCGCCGTCCGGCATGTAGAGCACCGGCAGGCGTGCCCGGGCAGAGTCGGTGTATCCGGGCGGTGCGTACACGTTGATGCGGCGCACCTCGTGGAGCACCGTCGACGTCATCGTGAAGCTCTCCCCGATGACGAGCGGCGTGCGGATGTCGGAGCTGTCGGATGCGCGATCCTGGGCGGGCGCCGTGGCTCCCGCGAGACAGAGCAGCGCGGTGGCGACGAGGGCGGATCGGGCGACGCTCACAGCGTGACCACCGCGTGGGGCTCCGGCGCCTGCACCCGCGCGTAGCCGGCACCGCGTAGCTGGGTGGCAAAGGCATCCTGCGCGTCGCGCTCGCCATGCACCAGGTAGATGTCGGGCGTCGTCGCACCGCCCGCCCGCACCGCGTCGAGCCACGCCTGGAGCTCGTGCCGGTCCCCGTGCGCGCTGTAGCCGTTGAGGATCTCCACGTGCGCGCGGAGGGGGATCTCCTCCGCAAAGACCTTGATCGTCGTCGCATGATCCACGATGCGGCGTCCCAGGGTATGCTCGGCCTGGAAACCCACGATGAGGATGGTGGTGCGCGGGTCGGCGGCCCCGTGCGCGAGGTGATGGAGGATGCGCCCCGCCTCCATCATCCCCGAAGCGGCGACGATGACCATCGGGCCGTGCTGGCTGTTGAGCGCCTTGGACTCGGTGGCCTCGCGCGTGTAGCGCACCTGGGTGAAGTGAAAGAGGTCCTGCACCCGTCGCACCAGGTCCTCCGACTGGTCGAACACCTCGGGGTGCATCGCGAACACCGTCGTCGCGTCGATGGCCAGGGGGCTGTCCACGTAGATGGGGATCTCGGGGATGGCGCCCTCGCGCGCCAGGATGTGCAGGTCGTAGACGATCTCCTGGGTGCGCCCCACCGCGAACGCCGGGATCAGCACCCGCCCGCCGCGCGCCGCCGTCTCGCGTATCACGCGAGCCAGCTGCTCGCGGGCGCCGGCCACCGAGGCATGCTCGCGGTTGCCGTACGTGGACTCCATGATCACGACGTCGGCGCCGAGCGGCGGCTTCGGGTCGCGGATGATCGGGAGGCCGCTGCGTCCGACGTCGCCCGAGAAGACGATGCGCCGCATGACGCCGTTCTCGGTGCAGTCGAGCACCACGGACGCGGAGCCGAGGATGTGGCCGGCATCGGTGAACGTGGCGCGCACGCCGGGCACCACGTCGAACGCCGCGTCGTACGGCAGGCTGATCATGCGCTCCACGGCAGCGATTGCATCGTGCATCCCGTACAACGGCTTCGCCGCCTCCTTCTTCCGGCGCGCCAGGAATTCCGCGTCCTTCTCCTGGATGTGCGCGCTGTCGGCGAGCATCACGGCGCAGAGGTCGCGCGTGGCGGCGGTGCAATAGATGGGGCCGCGGTAGCCATGCGCGGCGAGCAGCGGGAGCCGCCCCGAGTGGTCGATGTGGGCGTGGCTGAGGACGATCGCGTCGATCTGGTCCACCGGGATCGGCAGTGCGACGTTCCGCTCGCGCGTCTCGGCACGGCGCCCCTGGAACATCCCGCAGTCGAGCAGCACGGTCCTGCCATTGATGCGGAGGATGTGACACGAGCCGGTCACTTCGCGCGCGGCGCCGGCGAACTCGATCTGCATCGGGGGCCCTCATGGAGGTAGGCGACTGTCGCAACGCGAGGCGCGTTGGAAACTGCTCGCCCGAGCCCGCGATCGCCACGGCTGCCGGCCCCATCCGGCGCGCTCGTCGTCGTGGGCGCCGAGGTACGGCCTCTGCAAAGTGCCCCCCCGGCGCATCCGGCGCCGCGCAGCGCTTCTTCTTTCGCGAGCCCCATGAAAGCACTCGTTTGGCATGGCAAGGGCGACGTCCGCATCGACACGGTTCCCGACCCGAAGCTCGAGAATCCCACCGACGTGATCGTGAAGATCACCGCAATGGCCATCTGCGGCTCCGATCTCCATCTGCTCGACGGCTATCAGCCCACGATGAAGAAGGGTGACATCCTCGGCCACGAGCCCATGGGCATCGTGGTGGAGGTCGGGAAGGGCGTGAAGAAGCTGAAGAAGGGCGACCGCGTCGTGGTCCCTTTCGTCATCGCGTGCGGTGAGTGCTTCTTCTGCACCAGGGGGTTCTACGCGGCCTGCGACCGCTCGAACCCCAACAAGGAGATGGCCGACAAGATGATGGGCCATTCGCCGGCCGGCCTCTTCGGCTTCTCGCACCTCGTCGGCGGCTACGCCGGCGGCCAGGCGGAATACCTCCGCGTGCCTTACGCCGACGTCGGGCCGCAGAAGATCGAGTCCGACCTGCCCGACGAGAAGGTGCTCTTCCTCTCCGACATCTTCCCCACCGGCTGGATGGCCGCCGAGCGGGCCGAGATCGAGATGGGCGACACGGTGGCGGTGTGGGGCGGTGGGCCGGTGGGCCAGATGGCGATCCAGAGCGCCTGGCTCCAGGGCGCCGGCCGCGTCATCTGCATCGAGCGCGTCCCCGAGCGCCTGGAGATGGCGCGCACCTACGGCAGGGCGGAGGTCATCAACTTCGACGAGGAGCACGTCTACGAGCGGCTCCAGGAGATGACGAGCGGCATCGGCCCCGATCGCTGCATCGACGCGGTCGGGTGCGAGGCGCACTCGCACGGCAGCGTGGACGCGGTGCTGGACAAGGTCAAGAAGACGATCAAGCTCGGCACCGACCGCGCCCACGTCCTGCGCGAGGCCATCTACAACTGCCGCAAGGCGGGCACCATCTCCGTGCCCGGCGTCTACGTCGGCCTGGTCGACAAGGTCCCCTTCGGCGCCGCCATGAACAAGGGACTCAGCATTCGCATGGGGCAGACGCACGTGCAGAAGTACACGGCGAAGCTCCTCGGCATGATCGAGGCGGGACAGATCGACCCCGCGGGGATCATCACCCACACCCGCCCGCTCGAGGAGGCGCCGGAGCTCTACAAGACCTTCCGCGACAAGAAGGACGGGTGCGTGAAGGTCGTCCTCCAGCCGTAAGGCCACACGCTGCTGGACGATGGGGCGCCGCTTCGGGGCGCCCCATTCTGCGTTTACGGTACGGCTCATGCTTCAGGTCGGTGTGACCATGACGATATGCACATAACCCGGGCACCCTGGTTCCGGCGTCGTTCACCCTTGCCCGGCCGCATGATCACTGTCGCTGTCATCGAAGACAACCGCCTCGTCCGCGAAGGGATTGCGGACATGCTCAACGAGCTGGCCGACGTGCGGGTCGTCCTCGCGGCCACCAGCCTCGATACCTCGCAGCTCAAGGCCGCGAACCCGCACGTCGTGCTGCTCGACGTCGGCCTCCAGGACGGAAGCTCCCTCCGGCTCGCCGAGCGCATTCCGCAGGAAGCGCGGCAGGCGCGCGTGATCGTCATGGACCTGCTCCCCGCGCACGAGGAGATCGCCGAGTTCGTGAACGTCGGCGTGGCGGGCTTCATCCTCAAGGACGCCACCTTCGACGACTTCGTTGGCACCATCCGGAGCGTGGCGAATGGCGGGCGCGTCCTGCCACCCCTGATGACGGCCACGCTCTTCTCGCAGATCGCCGGCACCGCGGTCCGGCGCGGCCAGGCGGAGGCCCTCGATGCGGTGCGCCTGACGCAGCGCGAGCAGGAAGTCGTCGCGCTGATCGCCGAAGGGTTGAGCAACAAGGAGATCGCCGGCCGCCTCGGCATCGCGACCGATACGGTAAAGAGCCACGTGCGTAACATCATGGACAAGCTCGCCCTGCGCTCCCGTCTCCAGATCGCCGCCTACGCCCTCGGGCAGGACAGCTGAGCCGCGCCTCCGTGGGGCGACGAGCTGCTCACCCGAAAGACGTACCTCCTGGTTCACCCGTTCAGGGGATAGGTGCTGGAAATGACGTGCACTAACATCATGTGCATGTCCCGTGACGGCAGACTGTGCCGTGCGCGAAGGCTGCCCGGCAGGCATGCGGCGGCAGCGACACGATCGCTTCTCTCTCCCGCGATCGGACCCACGCAACAGCAGTAGACGACGGTTCATGGCAGGATGATGTCGGCGGGGCTCGCATGCGAGCTCCCGCCGACTGTGCACGCGCGGTACGACCGCGACGTGCCGCCCCCGGCCGTGGCTTTCGATGATCACCGCGAAGGGGGCGCTTCCCGCCGCCTTGCGTCCACATGCAGCAGGTGAGGAGGAGCTCGATGACAAGCGTCACCAAGCGCAGGATCGTGCATGCGCTCACAGGGCGCGCCGGCACGGCGCGCATCATACTGGCAGTCGCCCTCGCGGGCATGGCGGCCACCGCGTGCGACGTGCACGGCGCCACCCAGCCCGGCGCCCTGTCGGTGCTCAGCGTGACCCCCAATCCGCAGACCCTCGCGGTCGGCGCGACCCAGCAGTTCACCGCGAAGGGAACCGACTTCGCGGGCGAGGATGTCGGCATCGTCAGCCCGACCTGGTCGGTCGTCTCCGGCGGCGGCACGATCAGCGCCTCCGGCCTGTTCACCGCCGGTACCACGCCGAACAGCTTCGCCAATACGGTCCAGGCCACGAGTGATGGCAAGACGGCCACCGCGACGGTCATCGTCGTCGCCGGCCCGCTCGCCTCGATCACCGTGACGCCCAACCCGGCCACCCTCGGCATCGGCGCCGCGCAGCAGTACACCGCGGTCGGCAAGGACGCGAGCGGCAACGTGGTCGCCATCACGCCCACCTGGTCGGTCGTCGCGGGCGGCGGCAGCATCAACGCCACCAGCGGCCTCTTCACCGCCGGCAACGTCGCGGGCACCTACGCCAACACGGTGCGCGCGGGCGTCGGCGCGATCTTCGCAACGGCGACGGTCACCGTCACCAGCGGACCGCTTGCCTCCATCGCCGTCACGCCGAACCCGGACACGCTCCAGACGGGCGGCACGCGACAGTTCACGGCCGTCGGCCGTGATGCGGGTGGCAACGTCGTCCCCATCACGCCGACGTGGTCGGTCGTCAACAGCGGCGGCACCATCAGCGCCTCCGGCCTGTTCATCGCCGGCACCACGACGGGCACCTACGTCAACACGGTTCGCGCCACCAGCGGCACGGTCACCGGTTCGGCGACGGTCACGGTCACGCCGGTGCTCACGAGCATCACGGTCACGCCGAACCCCGATACGCTGCAGGCCAACTCGCAGCAGGTGTTCACCGCGGTCGGCCGCGACGCCAACGGCAACATCGTAGCCTTCACGCCGGTCTGGGCCGTCGTGAACGGTGGCGGCAGCATCGACCGCTCCACGGGTCGCTTCACCGCGGGCCTCGCCGCCGGCACCTACACCAACACGGTTCGGGCGTCGAGCGGCAGCACGTCCGGTTTCGCGACGGTCGTCATCACCTCGAACGCCGCACCGGTCGCCCTGCTGGGCAACGCGTCACCGAACGGCATCATGGCCGGTACCGCGTTCACCTGCGTCAGCCTCGGCGTGATTGCAGCCGACATCGCCATCAGCCCCGGCAGCACCGTCACCGGCTTCCCGCCCTGCCAGATCACCGGCGCGCAGCACCTCGCGGATGCCCAGGCGGCGCTGGCACAGCAGGATCTCACCACGGCGTACAACACGCTGGCCGGCCTTCCCTGCCCGCCCGCCAACGCCATCGTCGCCAACCTCGGCGGCACCACTAAGGCGGCGGGCGTCTACTGCTCGGCCACCAGCATCGGTGTCACCGGCGTCCTGACGCTCGATGGCGGCGGCGATCCGAACGCCACCTTCGTCTTCCAGGCGGGCACCGGCCTCACCACTGCGGGCGACGTCGTGCTCATCAATGGCGCACAGGCGAAGAACGTGTACTGGCAGGTCGGCTCCTCGGCGACGATCGGTACCGCGTCGCAGTGGCAGGGCAACATCGTCGCCCTCACGAGCATCACGCTCGTGGACAACGCCAACCTGATCGGCCGCGCGCTGGCCCGGAATGGCGCAGTCTCGCTGGGCACCAACAACAAGGTCACGCTGCCGTAATCGCCGGCGATGAGCGGCCGGACGAACGTCCGGCCGCCATCGCACTGGCCACAGGGTTCATACAGGAGATCGTCATGTCAGTCAGGACACTGTACGTGTGCATTGCGGCGCTGGTGCTCAGCGTGCCGGCCGCAGCACAGGAACGCGGCACCATGGAGCTCGGCGCCTTCGCGAGCGGCGCCCAGTTCGATCACGACCTCAGCCTCAAGACCGCCTTCGGCGGCGGCGGACGCATCGGCATGTACCTCGACCGCACCTGGTCGGTGGAGTTCGAGGACGCGGAGATGCGCGCGACACGCCCGAACGGCCTGCGCGACGTCAACGTCGGCCTGCTGTCCGGCCGTCTCGTGAACACGCCGGCTCGCCTCGGCCGCGTCCAGCTGCTGGCGGGTGTCGGCCTGGGCGTCTCCACCGAGACCAACTTCATGCACAGCTACGGCGTCGATGCGCTGGTCGGCGCGAAGCTGCCGATCACCGACCGGGTGGCCTTTCGCGTCGACGGCGTGATGGACTGGCTCGCGAACGAGGACTGGAAGTCGTACCGCAGCATCCGGATGGGAATGAGCTTCTATCGCCATCCGCTGGTGCGCACCGTGCCGGGCCCGGTCAGCGGATCGACTCGGTAGCGGCTGGGCGTCCTCCCGGGTGCGCACCTCGCACCCGGCTGGATGCTTGCCGGGCGGTGGATGACGGAGGAAGCATGCGTCCAAGCAAGTTTACCGAAGCACAGATCGTGCAGGCGCTGCAGGAGGTCCGCTGTGGCACCACGGCCGCAGCCGTGTGCCGGTCGCTGGGCATCACCCAGACGACGTTCTATCGGTGGCGGGCCCGGTACGAAGGCGCCGCGCTGGAAACAGCGCGGCACGTCCGGCAGCTCGAGGAGGAGAACCGCCGGCTCAAGCAGCTCGTCGCCGAGCTCCTCCTCGAGAAGTCCGATACGGCAGTGCCGCGCCCCAGACGCCGCTAGGCGCTGGGGCGTTCGCGTTGGGTCACCTGCTCTCCCCTTCGCGCTTGCCGGGTGAGTCGGCCACCGACTCATGGCGGCCGCAGGCGAGCGTCAGCGTGAAGGTGCTCCCTTCGCCCGCCGTGCTCGTCACCGTGAGGTCGCCACCCATCCCGCGCGCCATCTCGCGGCTGATCGCCAGCCCGAGCCCCGTCCCCTCGTACGCGCGCGTCATCTTCGCATCCACCTGCACGAACGGCTGGAACACGCATTCGAGATCGCCGGCGACGATGCCGCATCCGGTGTCGGTCACCCGCACGATGAGCCGCTTGTCCTCCTCCGCGGCGCAGTCCAGCGTCACGTGCCCGCCCGGCTCCGTGAACTTGATCGCGTTGCTGAGCAGGTTGAGCACGATCTGCTGCACCTTCTCGCCGTCCGCGCGCGCCGCCAGGCGCGTGATGCAGGACTGGTACTCCAGCACGAGGCGACGCTCGCGCACGTCGCCGGCCACGAGCGCGACGCACCGCGCCAGCAGCTCGTCCATCGGCACGTCCTCCACCGCGTAGTGCAGCAGCCCCGCCTCCACCTTGGCGTAGCTCAGCACCGCGTTGATCACGCCGAGCAGCTGCTGCTGGCTCTGCTGGATGCGCGACAGGTCGTCGCGCTGCCCCGACGTGATCGGCCCCCGCACGCCCAGCTCCAGCAGCTCGGCATATCCGCCGATCGCGTTGAGCGGGGTCCGCAGCTCATGGCTCATCACCGTGAGGAAGTCCGCCTTGGCGCGCGTCGCCGTCTCGGCGCGGCGCTGGGCGAGCACCTGCGGCGTGGTGTCGAACATCGTCACGAGCACGCCGCACACCACGCCCGCCTCGTCACGCACCGGGCTGTACGCCTCGGTGAACCAGGCGTCCGCGGTGCCGGTCCCGCTGCGGATGCGGCGCAGCGCCTGCGGCACCACTACGCTCTCCCCCGCCCGCACGCGCTCGTAGGTCGGCGCGGCTCCGCGCCAGGCATCCGGCCACGTCTCCCGCACCGGCTGCCCCAGGCTCAGCGGATGCCGCGTGCCGAGCAGCGGCAGGTAGCCGTCGCTGTAGAGCTGCAGCAGGTCGTCGCCCCACAGCAGCACCGCCGGCAGGGGCGACGCCACCACGAGGGAGCCCGCGATGCGCAGCGCGGCCGGCCAGCCCTGCACCGATCCGAGCGCCGTCTGCCCCCAGTCGTGCGCGCGGCAGATGGTCGCCATCGTGCCCTCGCCCGGAAACAGCTCGGCGGTCGACGCATCGGCCACGCTCGCGGTTCCGGTGTCATCAGTCTCGCTGCGTGTCAGCCCGTCCTCCTTCGGTAGTCGTCAGTGCCCGGGCGCTCCTCGGAAGTCGTGCCGCCCACTGAATAGCGCCACTCCACTGCCGCGATCTGGCACACCAGGGCCTCCACCTCCGCCGGCGCCCAGTCGGGAAACAGCGGGGCGATCCGCGCCCGCACCGCATCCACGAGGGACGCCGGCGCGGCGCGACAGGGTCTGCTCACGTCGCGGCGCGAGGGGCGCGGTCGTGTTGGGGAATCGTCATGCCCTTCCTAAGGCATTTGTGGGTCCAGAGGAGCTGGACCATTCCCGGCGCATCAGGATGTGCGGCGCCTTCGCGTTCGACCCGTCTTCGCCCGGCCGTCAGGCAGCGCCCGGCGGCGTCGCGTGGTCGCGGTGGTCGCGCATGTCCTCCTCGAGCTCCGTCAGCACCTCGTCCGGCGATTCCTCCACGCGCATCACGTGCGGCCGCGTTCCCTCCACCACGCGCAGCAGCTCGTCGAGCTTGAGCTGCATCGCCTGCGTGTCCCGGTTCTGGCTGTACTGGATGAGGAACACCATCAGGAAGGTGACGATGCTCGTCACCGTGTTCACCACCAGCTGCCAGGTATCCGAGAAGTGAAACACCGGGCCGCTCGCCGCCCACGCGATGCAGAAGAGCACCGAGGCCAGGAACGCCGGCGCCGAGCCCACCACCATGGAGCTCCAGCCGGCGAAGCGGCGGAAGAGGTCACGCATGTCGGGCCCGCCGCGTCGCGGCCGCGTGAAGCGGGACGTGTGGATGGCGCATGGGGAGACAGACGCGCAAACCATCTGCCAGCCGGCAGCGCCTACGCCGCGCGAGACCCGTGCGTGGCCCAGAGGCGGATGCTGAAGGTGGAGCCCACGCCCACCGTGCTTTCCACCACGATCCGGCAGCCGAGGCGCCCGGCCAGGGTGTTCGAGACGGCCAGGCCGAGTCCCGTGCCGCCGAACCGCGGCGCGGTATCCTGGCTGGCCTGCTCGAACGGCTCGAAGATCGCCTCCATGCGGTCCGGCGGGATGCCGATGCCGCTGTCCACCACGTCCACCTGCAGCGGCACCCCCGCCGCATCCGTCACCACCCGAACGACGACGCGCCCATGTTCGGTGAACTTGAGCGCATTGCCGACCACGTTGAGGAGGATCTGCTTGAGCCGCCGTCGGTCCGATTCGATGGCCGACACGCCGCCGGGCACCTCGGCCACCAGGATGACCGGCCGCTGCTGGTCTCCGCCGGACAGCCGCCCCTGCATCTCGTCCACCGTCTCGCGCACGAGCGTGCCCAGGTCCACCGCCCCGAAGATGGTGTCGTCCGCTTCCGAATCCATCTTGGCGAGGTCCAGGATGTCGCTGACCAGCTGGAGCAGGTGCTCCCCGTTCGCCGTGATCCGCTGCAGGTACGACAGCCCCGCCGGGGAGAGCGCGCCGTCACGGTTCTTCCGCAGCACGCTGGAAAAGCCGATGATCGCATTGAGCGGGGTGCGCAGCTCGTGGCTCATCCGCGCCAGGAACTGGCTCTTCGCGCGATTCGCCCGCTCCGTCGCCTGCCGCGCCTCGTCCGCGATGCGCCCTGCGACTTCCGCAGCCGCCTCCGCCTTGCGCCGCAGCTCCACCTCGGCCTCCAGTTGCCGCACGTGCACTCGCATCTCGAGCAGCGCCTCTGCCTGCTTCGCGAGCAGGGTGAGCGCGTCGTACTGGTTGTCCGTGAGCCGGCGCGAAGTGGAGTCGACCACGCAGAGCGTCCCCACCGCATGCCCGTCCGGCGACAGCAGCCGCTGCCCGGCGTAGAAGCGGACGTGCGGCGCCCCTGTCACGAATGGGTTGTCGTGGAAGCGCGTGTCGCTCAGGGCATTCTCCACGATCAGCGGACGGTCCTGGAGGATCGCATGGCCGCAGAACGAGATGTCGCGCGCCGACTCCCGCACGCCGACGTTGACCGCCGCCTTGAACCACTGCCGCTCGTCGTCGATCAGCGTGATGATCGCCACCGGCGCCCCGCAGAGTTGCGACGCCAGCCGGACGATGCCGTCGTAGCTCGCTTCGCCCTCGCTGTCGAGGATCCGAAGCTCCGCGAGCGCCTGGAGCCGGGCGCGTTCGTTGTCGGGAATCGGGGCGAGCTGCATGACGGAGGTGAGGGAGGGGGGTGGCCGTCGTCGCTGGGGGCCGAGGGCTCGGTTCCGCTGATGACCGCTAGACTCGGCCTGCTGGTCGAATAGTTGACAGTGGGACGAATTGCCCCGCCCGCTTTCCCTCACTGCCAGACGATCGTCACCGGTACGCCCAGGAAGTGCGCGAGCCGCGCGGCCGGCGCCTCGAAGCGCTCGCGCTCCCGCGTGGGCAGCGGCGCGAAGCTCGTCGCTTCCACCCGCACCATGGACGCCCGGGTGGTCCGCTTCCAGGTGCCCACCACCCGCCCATCCGCCACGAGCGTGTTCGAGAACATCCCGTTTCCCCCGGGACAGACGCGCGCCGCGTGCTCGGCGGGCAGCGAGGCGCTCCGGTCCTTGTAGCCGAGCATCAGCTCGTCGAAGCCGGGCAGCAGGTGCGCGCGCTGCGCTGGTGCTTCGGCCGCGGCGTCGTCGCGCGCCATCCACAGCTCCTCGTCGTCCTCGCCGCGCACACGCTCCAGCAGGGGCTCGGCGAGCGCGAGGCCGCGCCGCGCATCGGCCATCGTCAGCCCCGTCCACCCGGCGAAGTCGCGAAGCCGAGCCGGTCCATGGCCGCCGAAGTACCGCTCGGCCAGCGTGCGCAACGCGTCGTCCCGCTCCATCGCCGGCGCGGCCGGCACCCACTCGTCCAGCAGCACGAACGTCGGCTGCTTCGCGTCGTGCGGCCCGAAGCAGAGCAGCCCTTCCATGGAAAGGCGCTGCAGGATGTGGATGCCGCGCTGGCCCGTGGGAGCGATGCCTCCACGCTCCAGCTCGGCGAACAATGCCGCACGCGTCAGCACGCCGGCCCCGTCAGCGCACGTGTCACGATCGTCCGGATGCGTCGGAAGGCCGCATCGTCCAGCCCCAGCGCGCGGTGGCGGCCGGCGGCCGAGGCCATCACGCGGGGCGTCATCAGCGCGAGCATCCACCGCACGTCCGCGGCGGGCACGAAGTGCAGCGTGCCGCGCATCGGCCAGGTGCGCACGATCGTGCGCTCCTCGATTGCCCGCTCCACCTCCGCGAGTCCCTGCGCGTGCAGCCGCCGTCGTGCGATCTCGTGATCGTGCATGACACCAATCTGCTTGGTATTCTTCATGGCTGCACCACACGCCACGCGCCACGACTTCGAGACACACCATGGCCCTTCTGGGCATGCAGGACGTCAGCATCGCCTTCGGCGGTCCCCCCGTGCTTGACCAGGCACGCTTCGCCATCGAGCGCGGAGAGCGCGTCTGCCTCCTCGGTCGCAACGGGGCGGGCAAGAGCACCATCATGAAGCTGCTCGACGGAAGCCTCCGTCCCGACTCCGGCGAGATCGTGCGCCAGACGGGGATGACCGTCGCGCGCCTGGAGCAGGAGATCCCCGACGATGTCGAGGGATCCACCTTCGACGTCGTCGCCGCCGGGCTCGGCGAGGCGGGACTGCTGCTGGCCCGCTACCACGCCGCCAGTCACCGCGTGGCAGGTGGTGACGACGCCGCGCTCCAGCAGTTGAGCCGGCTCCATCACGCGCTCGATGCGGCGAACGCCTGGGAAGTGCAGACCCGCGTCGACACCGTGCTGCTGCACCTCGCGCTCGACGCCGATGCGCCCTTTCAATCGCTCTCCGGCGGACGCAAGCGTCAGGCGCTCCTCGCCCGGGCCCTCGTCGGCGAGCCCGACCTGCTGCTGCTCGACGAGCCCACCAACCATCTCGACATCGAGGCGGTCGAGTGGATGGAGAACTTCCTCGTGGAGCGCGGCACCACCCTGCTCTTCGTCACCCACGACCGCGCCTTCCTCCGCCGCCTCGCCACGCGCATCGTGGAGCTGGACCGTGGACGGCTCGTGGACTGGGGCACGGGCTACGACCTCTACCTCGAGCGCAAGGAAGCCGCGCTCGCCGTGGAGGCCAAGGAATGGTCCGAGTTCGACAAGAAGCTCGCGAAGGAAGAGGTGTGGATCCGCACCGGCATCCAGGCGCGCCGCACCCGGAACGAGGGGCGCGTCCGCTCGCTCGAGGCGTTGCGTGTCGAGCGCGGCGCGCGGCGCGAGCGCGTCGGCACCGTCCGCCTCCAGGCGCAGGAGGGCGAGCGCTCCGGCCGGCTCGTCGTCGAGGCGCGCGACGTGAGCTTCGCGCGCGGCGATCGCCCAATCGTCGCCGGTCTCACCACCACCATCACGCGCGGTGATCGCGTCGGGCTCATCGGCCCCAACGGATCGGGCAAGACCACGCTGCTCCGGCTCCTCCTCGGCGAGCTGTCACCCGACAGCGGCACCATCCGCCTTGGCACCGGGCTCCAGCTCGCGTACTTCGACCAGCTGCGCGAGCAGCTCGATCCGGAGCGCAGCGTGTTCGACAGCGTCGCCGACGGTGCGGATTTCGTGGAGACCGTGAACGGCCAGCAGCACGTGCACGGCTACCTGGAGAAGTTCCTCTTTCCGCCCGATCGCGCCCGCACCCCCGTGCGTGCCCTGTCCGGCGGCGAGCGGAACCGGCTGCTGCTCGCGCGTCTCTTCACGCGCAGCTTCAACCTCCTGGTGCTGGACGAGCCCACCAACGACCTCGACATCGAGACGCTGGACCTGCTCGAGGAGCTGCTGCTGGAGTTCTCCGGAACGCTCCTCGTCGTGAGTCACGACCGCGCCTTCCTCGACAACGTCGTGACGAGCACCCTCGTGTTCGAGGGGAACGGCCGCGTGGGCGAGTACGTGGGCGGCTACTCCGACTGGGTCCGGCAGCGCACGCCGCCCCAGCCCGCGGCGCCCCCGAAGCTGGCCGCTCCCGCGAAGACCGCAAAGCCGGCCACTTCCACGAAGTCGGCGAAGGCCGCCGCGCCGCGCGACAAGCGGCGCAAGCTGTCCTTCCGGGAGAGCACCGAGCTGGCGGCGCTCCCCGAGCGCATCGATGCGCTGGAGGTGGAGCGCAACCGACTGTACGCCTCGCTCTCCGATCCCGCGGTGCTCCGTGACCCCGCTGCCCTGGCGGGGACGAACGCGCGGCTTGCGCAGATCGACGCCGAGAGCACGCAGGCCGTCGCACGCTGGGAAGAGCTGGAGACCCTCGCCTCCGACGGCTGATCGCCGCGTCGCCGGACACCCTTTCGACACGGGCATCCGCAACCGCACGAGCGTTCTACCACAGAGGACATGGAGGACACGGAGGAGTGCGGGTACGGTGCGGGTCGCGCGCGCCAGCGGCCGTCCTCTCGGTTCCTCCGTGTCCTCTGTGTCCTCTGTGGTAAAACGCTCGTGTTCTCTGTGGTAGAAAAGCTCGTGTCGAGGTCGGGCACGCGGCGATCCGGAACCGGCCCTACGACCCGGTCGTCTCGTCCCCGCGCTCGAACACGATCGTCACCCGGTGGTCGTCCTGCGACATCATCGCCGGCCGCCAGCCGCCGCGGCTGCGCTCGTTGAGCAGGTCGGTGAGCGCATCCTCGTCATCGCGTGCGTGCCGGGACAGGCGCAGCATCACCGCTTGGTATTCTTTCATGCGCGCGAAGTTAGTAGCTTCCGCCCCATGGACACCACCCCCGCCCTGCCCACGCTGCGCGTCGTCTCGCACCCGCTGGTGCAGCACAAGCTCTCGCTCCTGCGCGACCGCGCCACGCCGACGAAGATCTTCAAGGAGCTCGTCGACGAGATCGCGACGCTGATCGCCTACGAGGCCACCAGCGAGCTGACCCTGGAGTCGGCGCCCGTCGAGACCCCGCTGGAGCGTACCACCGGCAAGCGTGTCAGTGGCAAGAAGCTCACGCTCGTGCCCATCCTGCGCGCCGGGCTCGGCATGGTCGAGGGGGTGGCGCGCCTCGTCCCCGCGGCGCGCGTCGGCCACATCGGGATGTATCGCGACCACGATACCCTCGAGCCGGTCGACTACTACTTCAAGGTGCCCAGCGACGCCGGCGAGCGGGACTTCTTCCTGCTGGACCCCATGCTCGCGACCGGCGGCAGCGCCGCGGCCGCGGTGTCGTCACTCAAGCGCGCCGGCGCCACCCGCATCCGCTTCCTCTGCCTCGTCGCCGCCCCCGAAGGGGTGCGCCGCCTCGCGGACGCGCACCCCGACGTCCTGGTCTACTGCGCCTCCCTCGACCGCGAGCTCAACGCCCAGGGCTACATCCTCCCCGGACTCGGCGACGCGGGCGATCGGCTGTTCGGGACGAGGTGAGAAGGGATTAGGGATTAGGGATTAGGGA
>JAQBPZ010000376.1 GCA_028287225.1 Gemmatimonadota bacterium | reverse complement strand
ATGTGTCCGCCGTGATCCCACGGTGGTTGCATCCGGCAAGGGCCGATGTTGATGCGACAACGGCCGCCGAGGCCGGGCTCACCAGCCGGCCGACCACCTGATATCTTCGCTCCACTTCACTTCTCGCACGGAGCATCAGTGTTGAAACTTCTCGTCCTGACGGCCCTCCTGTCGGCCCAGGCTGCCGGCGCGCAGCGCACGCCGCGATACGACCTCGTGATCACGGGCGGCACCGTCGTGGACGGGACCGGTGCCCGGCGCTACCGCGCCGACGTCGCCATCGCCGACGGCCGTATCGTCACCATCTCGCGCAAGCCGATCGCGCCCGCCTCGGCCCGCCGCGTGATCGATGCCCGCGGACGCGTGGTGAGCCCCGGCTTCATCGACCTCCACGCGCATCTCGAGCCGCTTCCCGAGCTGTCCGGCGCGCGCAGCGCCGTGACCCAGGGCGTCACGACCGCACTCGGTGGACCGGACGGCTCGTCGCCATGGCCCTTCGGCCCGTATCTCGCCGAGCGTGCCAGGCAAGGAATCGGCATCAACGTCGCGTACCTGGTGGGACACAACACGGTGCGGCACGCCGTGATGGGCGACGCCAACCGCGCGCCCACCGCCGACGAGCTCGCGCGGATGCAGGGGATGATCGCGCAGGCGATGGGCGAGGGCGCGTTCGGGATCTCGACGGGGCTGAAGTACATCCCGGGCACGTACTCCACGATCGACGAGGTGGTGGCACTCTCCCAGCTCGCGGCGGACTCCGGCGGGATCTATACCTCGCACCTGCGCGAGGAGGGGCTCGGGCTGCTCGGCGGCGTGGGCGAGGCGATCGAGATCGGACGCCGCGCCCACATCCCGATCGTGCTCACGCATCACAAGGCGGTTGGCCGGAAGATGTGGGGCAAGAGTGTGGTCACGCTGCGCATGCTCGATTCGGCACGCCGTGCCGGCACCGACGTGATGGCCGACGTCTATCCGTATACCGCGACGCACACCGGGATCTCCGTGCTCATCCCGAGCTGGGCGCTCGCGGATGGCGACACCGCGTTCGCGCGACGCATCGCGACGCCGGCGCTCAAGGACAGCATCACGCGCGGGATCGTGTTCAACATCCTCAACGATCGCGGCGGCGGTGACCTGCGGCGCGTGCAGTTCTCGCGGGTGAGCTGGGACAAGACGCTCGAGGGAAAGACGCTCGCCGACTGGGCGACGCGGCGGCATCTCGCGCTCACCCCGGAGAATGGCGCGGCGCTGGTGATCGAGGCGCAGCTCGCCGGTGGTGCCAACGCGATCTATCACGTGCTCGACGAGGGCGACGTCCGCCGCATCATGCGGCACCCCATGACGATGATCGCCTCCGATGGACGGCTCAGCAGCCCGGGCGACGGCCATCCGCATCCGCGAGCCTACGGCACCTTTCCGCGCGTGCTCGGCCGCTACGTGCGCGAGTATCACGTGCTCACCCTGGAGCAGGCGGTGCACAAGATGACCGGGATGCCGGCGGCGCGGCTCGGCCTTGGCGACCGGGGCGTGCTGCGCGAGGGCGCAGCGGCGGACCTGGTGGTGTTCGATGCGGCGACGATCGTCGACCGCGCCACGTTCGAGTCGCCGCACCAGTACACCACGGGGATCGACTACGTGCTCGTGAACGGAGTGCCGGCCATCGATCGCGGCACGTTCACCGACAGCCGGACCGGGGTAGTGCTGAAGCGGACGGCCGGAAAGAAGTGACCGTTGCGCGCCTCGTCCATCGCTGCCGGCGGACGAGGCGCGTGCGTTCATTCATCCATTCAACCGGGCAGGGACAGGGCGATGCCAGCGAAGAACACGATCTGCCTGTGGTATGACAGGGACGCCGAAGCCGCGGCGAACTTCTACGCCAGCACCTTTCCGGATTCGTCCGTGAGCGCGGTGCACCGCGCCCCAGGGGACTATCCCTCCGGGCAGCAGGGCGACGTGCTGACGGTGGAGTTCACCCTGATGGGCATTCCGTGCATCGGGCTCAATGGTGGCCCCATGTTCCGGCACACCGAAGCGTTCTCGTTCCAGGTGGCAACCGTCGACCAGGCCGAAACGGACCGCTACTGGAACGCGATCGTCGGCGATGGGGGCCAGGAGAGCCAGTGCGGCTGGTGCAGGGACAGATGGGGGTTGTCCTGGCAGATCACGCCGATCGCCCTGACGAAGGCCGTCAGCGATCCCGATCCGGCGGTCGCAAAGCGCGCGTTCGATGCGATGATGAAGATGAAGAAGATCGACATCGCGGCGATCGAGGCGGCAGCGCGGCGCGGGTGACGCCGGGAAGAGGCGCGCCGGCTGACGACCGACCACGCGCGCCGAACGCGCGGCGCTACAGCAGTCGCTCACCGCAGGCCGACGCCTCGATGAGCGACGCCAGCCGCCGTTCGCGCGTCTCGGGCCGCTTCGCGTTCATCACCCGCCCGGTCGCCAGCTTCCGGTACCCCGCCGGCTGCGCCTGGAAGAACTCCCACGCTGTCGCGTGCTTCTGGAACAGCGCCTCGGACTCCGCGTCGAACGCCACCGACTCCTGCTCGAACAGGTAGACGCCGCTCCGTGCGTCGGTGCGTCGCTCCCACGCGGCCAGCCCCGCCGGCTGCATCCGGCCCGCGGCGATCAGCACTTCCACCTTGGCCATGTTGACGCGGCTCCAGATGCTTCCCGGCTTGCGCGGCGTGAAGCGGATGGAGTAGCGCTCGTCGTCGACCGACCGCCGCACCCCGTCGATCCAGCCGTAGCAGAGCGCCTCGTCGACCGACTCCGACCAGGTCATTGTCGGTTGGCCGGTGCCCTTCTTCCAGAACCCGACGAGCAGCTCGCGCTCGGAGGCATGGTGGGCGTGGAGCCAGTCACGGAAGGCGTCGGCCCACGCGAAGTAGTGCGGTGCGGTCATGGGTTCCAAGATCGTGCGCCGGCCGGCGGCGTCAACCGCGTGCCCGATGCCATGATATAAATTAGTATTCATATGTCCCCCGCCGGTGCGCCCATCGGCGATTGCCTGACTGCCGCGCGATCGGCGCGCCGTTACTGTTCTGGCATGTCTTCCATGTGGGCCGACACCCTCCTCGCCACCGAGCGCGCGCACGTGCTGCGGCTCGTCGCGTGGGGGGCCGCCAGCGTCCTGGTCGGCACGGCCCTGCTCGCCTGGCTCCTCGCGGGCCGCCGGCAGTCCGCCCTGCTGCGGCACTTCGCCATCCAGACCGCCGCGTGGGGCGCCGTGGACCTCGCGCTCGCGGCCATCGCCTTCGGATCGCTGGCGCTTCGCGACCTCGCCGGCGCCACGCGCCTCGATCGCATCGTGTGGCTCAACATCGGGCTCGACGCCGGCTACGTCCTGGTCGGCCTCACTCTCGCCATCACCGGATGGCGACTCGGCCGCCGACTCGGCCTCGTCGGCGCGGGCATCGGCGTGATCGTCCAGGGTGCCGCCCTTGCCCTGCTCGACCTCGTGCTGGCCGTCCACATCTCCCGCTGACCGCCATGGCTGAAGAGACCCTCGACCTGCGCGCCCTGCCGCGCGCCGACGCCTACGTCCAGCTCGATGGACACATCCGCGCCGTGCTCGCCGGCGTCGACGACGACATCGCGGCGATGGCGACGATGAGCGCGCTGATCCACCACGCCTTCGGGCACCTCTGGACGGGATTCTACCGCGTGGTGGAGCCCGGGGCGCTCCTCCGCGTCGGTCCCTACCAGGGGACGCTCGGCTGTCTCGACATCCGGATCGGCCGAGGCGTCTGCGGGACGGCGGCCGCGGAGCGGCGCACCCTCGTGGTGCCCGACGTGAGTGCCTTTCCGGGCCACATCACCTGCGACGCGCGCTCGCGGTCCGAGATCGTCGTGCCGGTGTTCGACGCGGCGGGCACCCTGCTCTCCGTGCTCGACATCGACTCCGACCAGCCGGCGACGTTCGGCGACGTCGACCAGGTGGGGCTGGAGCGGATCGTCGCGTGGTTCGCGGACCGGGGCGCGGCATGAGCGCGGCGACGCGACGCGATGGCGTGGGGGGCCCCCCCGAACGCAGAATGAGGGTCCATCACTCGAACCGCGTCACCCCCGCGACGCACGCCGGGCCGAATCCGCGCACGTCATCGACGCGCGCGACAGCATCCGGGCTGCGTCCCGCGTATCTTTCGCAGGTGTCCTGCTTCCCCGCATTCCGTCGCCGTGCGTGAGATGATGACGACCCGTGGCTATTCCGATCGGATCAATCACGCCTTCGCCTTCGCCGCGAAGCACCACGACCGCCAGGTGCGGAAGGGGACGCGCCTCCCCTACCTGACGCACCCCGCGAACGTCGCGGTGATCCTCACGCGCTATGGCCAGGACGAGCCGACCATCGTCGCCGGCATCCTGCACGACGTGATCGAGGACTGCGTGCGCGACGGCTACACGCGCCAGATGCTCGAGCAGCGCATCGGCGACAAGTTCGGGCCCGACGTGCTCGACACCGTGCTGGCGGTGACGCATCGCCAGGTGGACGAGGAAGGCATCGAGCTGTCGAGCGAGGAGCGGAAGGACGACTACCTCGCGCGCCTCGCCGCCGCATCCGAGAGTGCGCGCTGGGTCTGCGCGGCCGACAAGATCCACAACGGCAGCTCGATCCTCGCGGACCTGCATCGCACGCTGGATCCGGACACCGTCTGGTCCCGCTTCAACGTCGGCCGCCTTGGCACGGTCCGCTGGTACCGCCGCGTGCATGACCGGCTGCGCGAGCTCGGCTTCACGGCGCCGATCATGGACGAGCTTGGCGAAGTCGCCGCGGATCTGGAATCAGTGGGCGTGGACGGCGTGGCGCGCTGATGCCTGGTGCCTTCTGGCGAAGGATTAGGGATTAGGGATTAGGAACTGCGCGTCTCGCATCCCGGGCGGCTGTTCCTAACCCCTAATCCCTAATCATACGCGACTTCCGGCGATTCGCTCCGCATTCGCAGGAATTCGCGTACGCTGAAGGCGCCAGCCGACCGGCGCAAAGATGCCAGCGCGCCTACGCCAGCGCGTGCTCGATGTTCGCGCCAGCCACCGCGCCCGCCGACGGGTACGTTCGGGCAACGTACTCTTCCAGGATCACGAGGAACTCCTGCACGATCTTGTCGCCCTTGAGCGTCGTGAAGAGCTTGCCGTCCACGTAGACCGGCGCCTTCGGGTCCTCGAAGGTGCCCGGGAGCGAGATGCCGATGTTGGCGTGCTTGCTCTCGCCGGGCCCGTTCACCACGCAGCCCATGACGGCCACGTTCATGGTCTCCACGCCAGGCCGCACGCCGCGCCACACCGGCATCTGCTCGCGCAGGTAGGTCTGGATGTCCTCGGCCATGTGCTGGAAGAAGGTCGACGTCGTGCGCCCGCAGCCGGGGCACGCGGTCACCTGCGGCGCGAAGTTGCGGAGGCCGAGCGACTGGAGGATCTGTTGTGCGACGAGGACCTCCTCTGACCGGTCGCCATTCGGCTTCGGCGTGAGCGACACGCGGATCGTGTCGCCGATCCCCTTGGTCAGCAGGATGGCGAGGGCGGCCGCGCTGGCGACCTGGCCCTTCATGCCCATGCCGGCTTCCGTGAGCCCGAGATGCAACGGATAGTCGCAGCGCGACGCGAGCCGCTCGTAGACCTCCACGAGATCGGGGACGTGGGAGACCTTGGCCGAGATGAGGATGCGGTCGTGTCCGAGGCCGACCTCCTCCGCGAGCTCCGCGGATCGCAGCGCGGACGCCAGCATGGCCTCCATGTAGACGTCCTTCGCGGTGCGCGGCGAGCCGGCGCGCGCGTTCTCGTCCATGAACTGCGTGAGGAGGTCCTGGTCGAGCGAGCCCCAGTTCACGCCGATGCGCACCGGCTTGTCGTTGTCGACGGCCAGCTGGACGATGGTGCGGAAGTTCTCGTCCCGGCGCTTGCCGCCCACGTTGCCGGGGTTGATGCGGTACTTGGCCAGCGCGCGCGCGCACTCGGGATACTTCGCGAGCAGCAGGTGGCCGTTGTAGTGGAAGTCCCCGACGATCGGCACGGCGACTCCCATTGCCGTGAGACGACTGACGATCTCCGGGACCGCCGCCGCCGCCGCCTCGTTGTTCACCGTGATGCGCACGATCTGCGAGCCGGCGGCCGCGAGCGTCGCCACCTGCTGGGCCGTGCCCTCGGCGTCGGCGGTGTCGGTGTTCGTCATGGACTGGACGACGACCGGATGCGCCGACCCGATCGGGACGGAGCCGACGTGGGCGGTGACGGTGGGCCTGCGGGGTGCGAAGGACACGGCGAGGGGGGCGGGAGACCCGGAGAAATCTAACAGCCACGAACGGTGGTGCGTCCGGGAGCGGTTCGGCGTACTTTTCGCTCGCACGGAGGTGCCGGGAGCGGGGCTCCCGTCACGCTCTACTCACGAGTGCCACAAGGAGATCCATGGACGGACACGACGACCTGGGCGAGCAGCCACCGCGCGCGACGCCGGCCGAGACGCCGACCCGTGCCCCCCGGAAGAGCCGGCTCGGCCTGAAGCTCTTCGGGATCTTCATTGTGCTGCCCGTGCTGCTGATCGCCGCGTGGACGGCGGTCGCGCTGAGCTGGGTGTATTCCGAGGGCGACCGGGCAGGCTACGTCCAGAAGTTCTCGGAGAAGGGATGGATCTGCAAAACCTGGGAGGGCGAGATCGCGCAGCAGAGCATGCCTGGCTCGGCGCCGCAGCTCTTCCCCTTCACCGTGAAGGACGACAGCGTGGCGCACGCCATCACGGCGCTGATGGGCTCGCGCGTCTCGATCCACTACAAGGAGCATCGCGGGGTTCCCGGCAGCTGCTTCGGGGAGACACAGTACTACGTGACCGGCGTCAAGGCTGTCGCGGCGCCATAGCGTCACTGCCGGGCTATTGACCAGGCATTTCGGCCTTGCTACGTTTGTCGCCGCAGCAAACCGCCGAGGCGGGGGGTTGCAACTTCCGTCGCGGGCATCAGTGGCCCGCGGTCCAGCGAGCGTCGGGGCACGGCATCGTCCGCTCCCGAGGCCAACAGCATCTTCAGGAGTCGGACATGCGTACGAGCGGCAAGGTGAAGTGGTTCAATGATGCGAAGGGGTTCGGTTTCATCACCCCGGACAGCGGTGAGAAGGATTGCTTCGTTCACTTCAGCGCGATCCAGGGCAACGGCTTCAAGTCGCTCGCCGAGGGCGACGCCGTGGAGTTCGACATCGTGCAGGGAGCGAAGGGTCCGGCCGCGGAGAACGTCACCAAGGCCTGACCGGCGGCGGCTCGTCGCACTCGAGGCGGCAGGGGCAGGGCGGGACGGTCAATCGACCGTCCCGCCCTGCCTGCGTTCGGCACCGCCCCGCCGCGGAGGGCGGCCCCGCCGGGGAGTAGGGGCGGACTCGAGGGCGTCGCGCAGGCGGAGGGCCAGGTCACGCTCGAGGGCTGGCCGATCCAGAGTGACGCGCAGGTGCCCACCGGCGTGGACAGTGGCCGAGTCGTCACGGAGCAGCTCGCCGGCCAGGGCGAGCGCTTCACGGACGCCGAGTCCGAGGTCGGCGTGGAGGGTGCGGGCGACGGCGAGGTGGAGCAGGGCGGCGTGCGGAATTTTCCTCGTGACGCCGCGCTCGTGCATCACCACGCCGGGGACAGCGTGGTGCGACAGGACATTGTCGGTCCATTTTGGTGGCGCCCCGACCGCAAGTGACGCCACGGCAACGTCGTAGGTTCGCATGTAATTTTCCTTAATAACAAGGATATTTGTCTGCGCGTGAAGTTCCTTTTTCGGAAGGAACAATACGACAACCCTGAGCGGCCCGCCAGCGCCACCTGACGCGCCCCGCCGGAGCACCACGAGGACCACGCCCCGGCGCGCCGCCGCCCATGCTACCGCGCCGAAACCGGAGCGTCGGCACCATTCATGGATAGAAGGAGGCGAAACCACTCCTCCACCTCGATTCCGGAGACACCCCATGACCCGACGGCTTCTCGCCGTGCTCGCCGCCGGCGCCCTCGCCGCCGCCCCCGCGACGGCGCACGCCCAGCTCCGCACCTCGTTCAGCCTCGCCGGCGGCCTCGCCGCACCGGTCGGCGACCTCTCCGACCGCGTCGACGCGGGCTACAACCTGGCCGGCGCCGTCAACCTCGCCGCCCCACTCATGCCGATCGGCATCCGTCTGGAGCTCGGCTACAACGGCTTCAACGGCCGGACGAGCCCCATCGCCTACACCGATCACCGGATCGTCTCCGGCACGGTCAACGCCACCCTCGCACTCGGTGTCACCGGCGCCTCGCCCTACCTCATTGGTGGCGTGGGCGCATACAACCGCCGCTACGTCGCCGCCGCCGGCACGAGCAGCGACCGCACGGCTGGAGGATTCAATGCCGGCGGCGGCCTCCGCTTCCCCCTCGGCACCGTGAGCACCTTCATCGAAGCGCGCTACCACCAGATGCTCGGCAACACGATCGACGAAACGAACTACCAGTTCATCCCCATCACCGTCGGCGTCAATTTCTGACCACGTGATGCCAGGCAAGCACCACGAAAACGAGTGACCCGGTGCACCGGCACGCGTCATCTGGCGGGCCCATCGAACGCCGCGGCCTGACGTGCCACCGCCAGCGTGACCGTCCCTCGAGGCACGCTGGCGAGATCGACCTCCCCATTCCAACGAGACACGAATGACCAGAAAGCTGCTCACGGCCCTCGCGGTCGCCCTGCTCGCCGCTCCCGCCGCGCTCTCGGCGCAGATCCACACCGGTCTCAGCATCGCCGGCGGCATCGCGCTCCCCACGGGCGATTTCAAGGACGGCACCGCGAACGGCTACAAGGTGGATAACGGCTACAACCTCGCGGCCGGCCTGAATGTCGGGGTTCCGCTGCTTCCGATCGGCCTCCGCATCGAGGGCGCGTACAACCGCTTCGGCATCAGTGGCCTGCCCACCGGCGTGACCGGCAACCAGGACATCATCAGCGGCACGGTGAACGGGACCTTCGGTCTCGGCCTCCCCTACATCATCGGCGGCGTGGGCTACTACAGCTCCAAGGCGAGCGTGAGCGGTACCGGCGCGAGCAACTCCTCGGACCGCACCAACGCCGGCGGCGTCAACGGCGGCATCGGCCTGCGCTTCCCGCTCGGCCTCATCAGCACCTTTGCCGAGATCCGCTATCACAAGATGCTGGGCGGCGACAACATGAACAGCTCCACCAAGGTGGCCGCGAACTCCGCCTACATCCCGATCACGTTCGGCATCAACTTCTAAAGGCAGATCAGGGATCAGGGATAGGGATCAGGATCAGGGATCAGGGATCAGGAACTGCGCGCGCCGCTCGAGCTGTCGGCCCGCGTGTCGGCATGTGGCGTCCCGGGCGGCTGTCATCCCGCAGGAGGGAGCCCCGCGACCGAGTGTCGGGATCTGCTCTCCCGTGCCTGGGGCCGGCCACACGCACGGGACGC
>JAQBPZ010000351.1 GCA_028287225.1 Gemmatimonadota bacterium | reverse complement strand
CGGTGAGCGGTTGGCGGTAGAAGCCTCCCGAGGCCTGACCGCGAACCGCTCACCGCAAACCGCTAACGCCCTTTCGCCGTTCAGCCCTTGCCTACTCGTCGCCCTCGGCTTCTTCCGCTTCGATGTTGATGATCGACTCGGCGAGCGCGGTCAGGTCGAGGTCCGTCTGCTGCTCCTCGTCGAGGGTCTTCTGCAGCAGCTCGGCGTGGGCCTCGTAGCCCAGGAGGCGGGCCCAGGTGCGCACCGTGCCGTAGCCCGCCATCTCGTAGTGCTCCACGTGCTGCGCGGCGGAGATCAGGCCCGCGTCGAGCACCGACTTCTCGGGCTTCTCCTTGATGAGATCCTTCGCCTCCTCGATCAGCCCTTCCATCCCGACGCACTTCTTGCCCGTGGGCTTCTCGCCGAGGCTCTTGCAGATGCGCTCGAGCCGCTTGACCTGCTCGCGCGTCTGCTTCTCGTGCTTCGTGAACGCGCGCTTGAGCTGCGGGTGCGTGGCCGCCTTGATCATGCGCGGCAGCCCCTTGAGAATCTGGTTCTCGGCGCTGTAGAGATCCTTGAGCTCCTCGACGTAGAGCTCCTGCAGGTTGTCCATGGACATCGGCGTACTCCGCGTGTGCAAGTGGGTCGCTGCGTGGGGCGGGCGGCGCCCGCGGACCGGCAGGGAGGCAAGGGATGTGCCCTGTACGCCGGAAGCAAGGCGTTTGCGGTTGGCGGCGAGCGGTTGGCGGTAGAAGCGTCCGGAGGCCTGACCGCCAATTGCTCACCGCAAACGCCTTTCAGAGCAGTTGCATCCCGTCATCCGACCGCGCAGCTTCACGCCCCATGCCCCTCCGCCTCCATCTCCTTCGGCATGGCCAGACGGCCATGAGCCGCGAGAACGTCTTCTGCGGCCGCGGGCTGGATCCGGCGCTCACGGACGAGGGCGAGGCGATGGCCGAGGCGTTCGCGGGCGCGTATGCCGGCATGCAATGGGCGGCGGTGTACGCCAGCCCGCTCGTGCGCGCGGTGCAGACCGCGACGCCGCTCGCGTCGCGCTGCGGGCTGCCGATCATGCTGCGAGAGGGGCTGGCGGAGCTCGACTACGGCGACTGGGATGGACGCAGTGCGGAGGACGTGGACCGGGCGCACCATGACGAGTACGTGCGCTGGAGCTCCGACCCGGCATGGAACGCGCCCACCGGGGGCGAGACCGCCACCGCCCTGGCGCATCGCGTGACGAGCGTGATCGAGGAGATCCGCGCGCGGCATGCCGGCGGCGACGTGCTGGTGGTGTCGCACAAGGCCTCCATCCGCGTGCTGCTCTGCGCGCTGCTCGGCGTGGACGTCGGGCGCTTTCGCTATCGCTTCGGGTGCCCTGTGGGCTCGGTGTCCATCATCGAGTTCGGCGCCCACGGCCCGCTCGCCGCGGCCGTGGCCGACCGCTCGCATCTCGATGCGCGGCTGCGCGGGCTGCCCGGCACGTGAGCGGCGGCGGCGGTGCGCGGGCGCGATGTGACGTGGCACACTGGCCTTCGCGGGCCCGGCGGCCTAGCTTCGCCCCATCTGGCTCACCAACAACCTGGGACATCATGGCGACGAAACTCGACAAGTCGATCAAGCGCGAGCTGGACCACGCGGGCAAGACCTACACGATCACGATCGCGCCGGACGGCGTGAAGGTGGTGGAGAAGGGCAAGCGGAACGGGCCGCACGTATCCTGGTCGTCGATCATCAGCGGCGACGCCGCGCTCAACGAGAACCTGAAGATCAGCGTGGACGCGTCGAGGAGCTGACGGCGGGATCAGGGATCAGTCAGGGATCAGTCAGGGATCAGTCAGGGATCAGGGATTAGGGATTAGGAACTGCACGGGGACGCATCCCGAGCGGATGTCATCCCACGAGCGCACGCAGCGCGGCGAGTCGGGATCGTCTATCCCTGCGGACGGGCCAGCCCCTCGGCAGGGAGAGCAGATCCCGACACTCGGTCGCTCCGCTCCCTCCTGCGGGATGACAAGCCGCCCGGGACGCCACCCGCCGACACGTGGGCCGACAGCTCGAGCGGCGCGCGCGGTTCCTGATCCCTAGTCCCTAATCCCTAATCCCGTTTCATCATCCCCTCGAGCCGCGCCTTGACCGCCGGCCATTCGATGTCGATGACCGAGAAGTAGACCGAGTCGCGCGAGCTGCCGTCCGGCCGGATCATGTGCTGCCGCAGCACCCCCTCCTCGGTGGCGCCGATGCGCAGCATCGCCTGCCGCGAGCGCGTGTTGAGGCTGCTCGTCTTCAGCTCCACGCGGCGCGCGCCCATCGTCTCGAAGGCGTGGCGGAGCATCAGGTACTTGGCCTCCGTGTTGACGGCCGTGCGCTGCCACCGCGGCGCGATCCAGGTCCAGCCGATCTCGATGCGGCGGTGCTCGTGGGAGGCGCTGCCGAACCGCGTGCTCCCGATCACCGTGCCCGTCGCCGGGTCCACCGTCGCGAAGGGCAGCGCGACGCCGGCCCGCTGCTCGGCGAGCGCCTCTTCCACGTACGCGCGCATGTCGTCGCAGCTCGCGATGACACTCTGCGTCAGCGTCCAGAGCGACGGCTCGAGCCCCACCGCGCACAGGCCGTCGAGATGCGAGAGGGCGAGCGGCTCCAGCCGGACGACCGTGCCGGCAAGGGTGACGGGCGACAGGTCCATGGGGGGAAAGGGGATAAGGGATCAGGAACTGCACCCGGGACGGCGACTCCGACAGGCCTGATCCCCAATCCCTAATCTCGAATCCCTTCTCCCGGCTGCCACCCATCCTTCCGTCCCGCCGGCGGATGCTCCGCTTCCCACGCCGCGATCTGCACGGCCAGCTCGGCGTCGTCCTCCGCGAGGGCGCGCAGCTGGCGCAGCACGTCGTCCTTGCTGGAACCCGTCGCGCGCGCCACGATGGGCGCGGTGTCGAAGAGCTGTCGCGCCGGCTCGGTCCGGCGCTCCACCTGGAGGATGCCGTGCACCACGCTCTCCGACACCATCTCCAGCGAGACGAGGACGATCATGCCGCCCGGCAAGGTGCGGCGAAAGGCGAGAAAGTGCGGTCGCATGCCCCAACATGGGCCCGCCGACCCGGTTGGCGCAAACCGTGCCTCGGGGTGAGAGGCTCGCTGCGCTCCCCCCGATGCCCCGGGAGAACCGTCCTCACGTCGTTCGCCATCCCCTCCATGTCCGCCTTTTCCCTCTCCCCCCGCCCCGCATGAAGACGCTCGTGGTCGACATCGGCGGCACCAGCGTGAAGCTGCTCGCCACGGGGCGCCGCACGCATCGGCAGGTTCCCTCCGGGCCGTCGCTCACGCCGCGCGCCATGGTGCGCAGCGTGCTGGCGGCCGTCGCGGACTGGCCGTTCGACGCGGTGTCCGTCGGCTTTCCCGGCCCGGCGCACCACGACCGGCCGCTGCGGGAGCCGGTCAACCTGGGCCGCGGATGGGTGCGCTTCGACTACGAAGGCGCCTTCGGCTGCCCGGTGCGCCTCATGAACGACGCCGCGATGCAGGCCGTGGGCAGCTACGCCGGCGGCCGGATGCTCTTCCTGGGGCTCGGCACGGGGCTCGGGACCTCCCTCGTGCTGGACGGCACCGTGGTGCCGATGGAGCTGGCGCATCTCCCGTATCGCGATGGCCGCAGCTACGAGGACGTGGTGGGCGACGCCGGGTTGCGCGCCGCGGGCACGGCGCGGTGGCGCCGGCACGTGACGCACGTGGTCGACCTGCTGCTCGCCGCGACGGTCACCGAGTACGCGGTGCTCGGCGGGGGCAACGTGCGGCACTTCACCAGGATGCCGCCGCGGACGCGGCGCGGGGACAACGCGAACGCGTTCCGCGGCGGGTTCCGGCTCTGGCAGGAGCGCGGCACGTGGCGCTGATCCGCGGCGTGGAGCCCACGCGCAATCCGGCGACCGGTGGGCCGGGCACGGAGCCGCGGTGGACGTCGAGCTCCAAGAGCGGCGTGGGCACCGCGCTCGACGGGCGCAGCCACGTGTGGTTCACGCTCTCGCACGGCATCGTGGACGAGATCTACTACCCGCGCGTGGACCAGGCGAACACGCGCGACTTCGGGTTCCTGGTGACCGCGGCGGACGGCTTCTTCTCCGAGGAGAAGCGCGACACGATCAGCACCGTGGACCTGCTGGGGCCCGGCGTGCCGGGCTATCGCATCCTGAACCGCTGCCGCGCCGGCCGCTACGAGATCGAGAAGACGGTCATCACCGACCCGGAGCGCGCGGTGCTGGTGCAGCGCATCCGGTTCCGCGCGCTCGAGGGCGCGGCGTGCGACTACCGGGTGTTCGCGCTCCTGGCGCCCCACATCGGCAACCAGGGGTACGGCAACGACGGCTGGGTGGATGCCTACAAGGGCATCCCGATGCTGTTCGCGCGCCGCAAGGATGTCTCGCTCGCCCTCACCTGCGACGTGGGGTGGCAGGCGACGAGCTGCGGCTTCGTGGGCGTGAACGACGGCTGGCGCCAGGTGCGCGCGGCGGGTCACCTCACCGAGGAGTACACGGAGGCGCGCGACGGCAACATCGCGCTCACCGGCGAGATCCATCTCGCCCGCTGCCGCCGCGCGAGCGACGATCCCGCCCGGGCGGAGTTCGTCGTGGCGCTCGCCTTCGGCACGGGGCCCGCCGAGGCGGCGCAGCGCGCGCGGATGACGCTGGCGTCGCAGTTCGAGCGCATCCAGGCCTCGTACACGCGCAACTGGCTGCGCTTCCACGAGCACACCCACGGGCCCGCCCCCACCACGGCGCGCGCGCTCAACCCCGAGCAGTCGCGCATCACGGCCGCGCGCGACCTCGCGGTGCACGCACACGACAGCACGCATGCGCACGAGCACGAGCATCGCGCCAGGCGCATCACCCGTGACCGGCGCAAGCGCACCCCGGTGGATCTGCCCGAGAGCGTGGTGGATCTCTACCGCATGAGCGCCGCGGTGCTCGCGATCCACGAGGACAAGAGCGCCTCGGGCGCCGTGATCGCGAGCCTGTCCATCCCCTGGGGCGACAGCAAGGGCGACCACGAGCTGGGCGGGTACCACCTCGTGTGGCCGCGCGACCTCGTGAACAGCGCCGGTGCGCTGATCGCGCTGGGCCACAGCGTGCTGGCGCGACGCACGCTGCGCTACCTCCTCAGCACCCAGGAGTCCGACGGCAGCTGGGCGCAGAACCTCTGGCTGGACGGCACGCCGTACTGGAGCGGCGTGCAGATGGACGAGATCGCGTACCCCATCGTGTTCGCGGAGCTGCTGCGGCGCGAGGGGCAGCTGGAGGACCTGGATCCGTGGCCGATGATCCGTGCGGCGGCCGGCTTCCTGCTTCGCCACGGGCCGGTCACGGGGCAGGACCGGTGGGAGGAGAACGGGGGCTACTCGCCATTCTCCCTCGCCGTGGAGATCGCCGCGCTGCTCATCGCCGCCGACTTCGCCGACCGCGCGAACGAGCCCGACCTCGCGGAGCTCATGCGCAACACGGCGGACGCGTGGAACGCGGGCGTGGAGCGCTGGACCTACGTGACGGACACGCCGCTGGCGCGCGAGGTCGGCGTGGAGGGCTACTACGTGCGGATCGCGCCGGCCGACGTGGCGGACGAGCATCCGGCGAGCGGCCTGTGCATCCCGATCAAGAACCGGCCGGCGGGGCAGGACATGGCGCGGTACGAGGACATCGTGAGCGTGGATGCGCTCGCCCTGGTGCGCTTCGGGCTGCGCGACCCGAACGACCCTCGCATCGTGAACACGCTGAAGGTCATCGATGCGCGGCTGCGCGTGCTCACGGCCACGGGGCCGGCGTGGTATCGCTACAACGAGGACGGCTACGGCGAGCGCCAGGACGGCAGCCCCTTCGACGGTTTCGGCATCGGGCGTCCATGGCCACTGCTGGCGGGGGAGCGTGCGCACTACGAGCTGGCCGCGGGCCGGCCCGAGGTGGCCGTGCAGCTGCTCGGCGTGATGCGTGCGCAGGCGAGCGACGGCGGCATGCTTCCCGAGCAGGTCTGGGACGGCGACGACATTCCCGCGCTGGAGCTGGAGAACGGGCGCGCGTCGGGGGGCGCGATGCCGCTGGTGTGGGCGCACGCGGAGTACGCGAAGCTGGTGCGGTCGCTGCATGACGGGCGCGTGTTCGACATGCCGCAGCAGCCGTACGAGCGCTACATCCGCTCGCGCACCAGCGCCTCGGCGACGGTGTGGACGCCGCGGTGCCGGACGGGCAGCCTCCCCGCCGGCTCCACGCTGCGCGTGCAGGCCCCGGCCGAGTGCCGGGTGGAGTGGTGGGTGGCGGGCGAAGACGAGCGGCGGCAGGCGGCGGGGCGCGATTCGGGACTCGGCGTGTGGGTGGCGGACCTGGAGACGGCGGGGCTGCCCGCGACGGCGGAGGTGCAGTTCCGGCTCCTGGACGGGAGCAGGGCGGCGCACGAGGGCGAGGTACATCGCGTGGCCGTGGTGGCGCGCGCCGAGCCGGCCAGGGCGGGGGCGGCGCCGGCACGGATGAGGTAGGGCGATCGGCTGCGCGCGGCGGGCGGCGCCGACGGGCTCAGGCGTGATAAACATCTGGCGCAAATCGGCCGACGTGCGTACTGTGGGCGTCCCGGCGGCGCGAGTCGCGACGCGGGTGAACGGAACGACACGCTGGCGGGCGATGGGGCTCGGCCGGCGTGGTAAAGGGTCCGACCGGCATGATGCACGACCGCCGCGATGCCGTGGCGTGCACTCTCAGCGCGCGGCCGCCCGGCCACGTGCGCCCGAACGCCCCCTGGAGACCCGTCGATGTCGCGTATCACTCCCATGGCACGTCGCACCGCGTCCGCCGCCGCCGCCGCGCTCGCCCTCACCCTTGGCGGCTGCTCGGACAGCGCCAGCAACCCCGTGGCGCCGAGCACGCAGCTCTCGCCCACGCGCATCGCGCCGGAGCGCTCCTCCGACAACGACGTGGAGCACGGCCACGTGATGCACGGACGTCCCACGCAGCTCGAGGCGTTCAGGAACGCCGCGGCGCGCAGCAGCGGCACCGGCATCTTCTTCCACGGCGGCACGGTGCTGCTCACGACGAACGTCGCGAACATCTACTGGGCATCGGCGCCGATCTTCGTCGGCGGGCCCACCCCCGGCAGCACGGGCAGCGGCGCGGCGGACGGCTCGCTCATCGGCACCTTCCTGCGCGGCCTCACCGGCTCGCCGTACTTCAACATCAACACGACGTACACCAACGCCGCGGGCACGCACATCAGCAATACCGTGAACTACACGCAGTACTACGCCAACAACACGAATGCGCCCACGGGCACGGCAAACGTGACCGACGCGCAGATGGTCGCCATGCTGCAGGCGGCGTTCGACGGCGGGAAGCTCACGTACGACCCGAACACGCTGTACTCCATCTTCACCGCAGGCGCGGTGAACCTGGGCGGCGGCTTCGGCACGCAGTATTGCGCGTACCACACGCATGCCACCGTGACCATCGGCGGCGTGGCCAGGACGGCGTACTACGCCGCCATGCCCTACAACGGCGCGTATCCGGCCGCCTGCACCTCGGGCCTCGCTCCCGCGAACGGGTCGTACGACACCGGAGCGGACTTCGAGGTCAACACCTTCGTGCACGAGATCGAGGAGACCACGACCGACGCGATGGGCAACGCGTGGTACGACAACCGCGGCTACGAGAACGGCGACAAGTGCGCGTGGACGTGGGGAACCACGTACACCACGGCGGCGGGCGGCAAGGCCAACGTCAACCTCGGTGGCAAGGACTTCCTGATCCAGCAGAACTGGAAGAACAGCGGCACGGGTGGCTGCGCGCTGCACCTCTGACCGCGCGCGACCGGGCCGATGGTGACGCACGAACGACCCTGCCCGGCGTCATGCCGGGCAGGGTCATTGCATTCTCCACGTTCCGTGTGCGCGCATTTCCGCGAATGGTGTACGAGGGTCGTCGCGATGCGCGGTACACCCGGTTGGTACCGACTCGCTTCCCATGCACGGGAATCCGGGTATCGTACCGGCCAGGCGCCGCTCGGCACCATCTCCACGGGAGGATCGGCATGTTTCGTCGTGGCTTGCTGCTGTTTTCGATGACCCTGCTCGGCGCCGTGCCCCAGGGGCAGGCCCGCGCCCAGGGGCTGGAGCCCGGGTGCGACAAGGAAGCGACGACGTCGTTCCGCTTCGGCCTCACGGGCGGCGACATCATGCCCTCGGCGACGGAGCTCACGTCGGCGGGGTACATCCGCCATCGCACCCAGGAGCGCGTCGGCCCCGTGACGGGCCGCGTTCCCCGTGAGGCGGTGCTCACGCTCGCGCGCCGCGCCTGGCGCGGCGGCTTCGGTGCCCTGCCCCCCGCCCCCACGCACCCGACGCCCAATCCGGACGCCGCACGGCAGTTCATCGAGCTCCACTCGGCATGCGGATTCCATCACGTGGAGTACGGGCCGGGCGACGAATCGCCGCTGTTCAGGGAGCTCTACGCGCGGCTCACCCGCCTGGCGGCGACGAGCGCCGGCAAGCGGCGCTGACGGACGGCCGCGCGGCTACGCGTCGGGCGCGGCTGGGGCCACGCCCGGCCCCGGCAGCAGCGCG
>JAQBPZ010000309.1 GCA_028287225.1 Gemmatimonadota bacterium | reverse complement strand
CCGGTGCGCGCGGCGGCGGACCGCCGGCCGGCTGCGCGGCGATGCTGCGCACGTCGAGCTGAAGGTCGGTGACGCCGGCGACACCCTCCATCGCCTCGCGCACGGCACGCGCGAGCGTCGGGTCGTCGTCGGGCGTCAGCAGCAGGGTGGCCTTCACGCGCCCCTCGGTGGTGGTCGCGATGTCACGCACCTGCTGCGAATCGAACACGTTCCCGCCGGTGCGGGGATTGATGATCTTGGCGAGCGCCGCGGCGAGGCGCTCCTGGAGAGTCGTAGGCATCGGGGAAAGGTAATCGCGGAGGCCGTGCGCACGCTGGACAGCGGCCCCCGTGCTCCGCATGCTATGTCCATGGCCAATCCCTCCCTCCGCGCCATCCTCCTGCTCCTCGGCATCGCGCTCCCCGCGTGGGGGCAGTCCTTGCGGGTGCAGCTCACCGAGACGCGCACGCAGCGTCCGCTCACCGGCGCGCTCGTGGACATCCTCGACTCCACGAGCGCGGTTGCCGTGCAGGGCGTCCTCGGCGACGGCGGAAGACGTGCCTTCCGGCTGCCGCGCCACGGCACGTACCGGGTCCGGCTGCGGCGCATCGGCTACGACCCCTTCGTGGGCGCACCGGTGGTGGTCGGGCCGGCGGGGGCCGACTTCGCCCAGGAGGTGCCGGGGCGGCGCGTGGTGCTGGCCGCACTCACGGTGAGCGCGCGCGCGCGATGCGCGCGCGATGCCTTCTCCGACCCAGCGTTCGCGAGCCTCTGGGAGGAAGTCCGGAAGGCCCTGCTCAGCACCATGCTTGGCCGCGAGGCCGGTGGCTTCTCGCTGGAGATGCGCCCCTTTCGACGCCGCCTGAACCGCGACCTCGATACCGAGGTGGAGCTCGTGGGCCTGCCGCGCGTCACGACCGCGGCGCGCCCGTACGTCGCGGCATCCGCCGACGAGCTTTCGCAGAGCGGCTACATCCGTGGCACCACGGGGGAGATGCAGTTCTTCGCGCCCGACGAGCAGGTGCTGCTGTCCGATCGCTTCATCGAGGACCACTGTTTCACCGCGGTGCGCGGAGAGAACGCGACGCACGGCCAGCTCGGGGTGCGCTTCGTCCCCGCGGAGCGCCGGCGCACCGCGGACATCGCCGGCACCATCTGGCTCGACTCGGCATCGGCGGAGCTCCGCACGGTCAACTTCTGGTATGTCCTGGGAAGCATCCCACCGGGTGCCGCGGGCGAGGAGCGCAGCGGCGGCCAGATCCTCTTCGACCGAACGCCCCAGGGAAGCTGGATGGTGAGCGCATGGCGGCTCCGGATGCCGCGCTTCGACCCGGCCCGCCTGGTGCAGACGTCCACGCTGCCCGACTGGTACGAGGAAACCGGAGGCGTCGTCACGCCGCCGCGGGGCGACACCCTGCCGCCGGCGCCGGTGCTCATCCCGTATCGGGCCCTCCTCGCGCCGGCACGCGTCACCGGGACCATCTTCGACAGCCTCGGACAGGGGCCGCTCGTCGGCGCGCGGGTCTGGGCCGCACCGATCGAGAGCGCGGAGGCCATGGCGCTCGGCCTCGTGTCGCCCGGCCGGCTCACCGTCGAGCCGCGCGCCGGCGTGACCGACGCCAGTGGTCGATACGCGATCGAGAATCTTCCCGCGGGCGACTATCGCGTCGGGTTCGAGCACCCGGTGCTCGATTCGCTCGCCGTGCTCGACACGCGCTACGACGTGAGGCTCCGTCCCGGCGGCACGGTGGTCGGCGACCTGTCGGTGCCATCGCTGGCCACCTTCGCCCGCGGCTGCGTGTCCCCCGCCGGGGTGCCGGCGTCGCTCTATGGCGGCCTCCTGACCGGCATCGTGCGTGGCGCGGGCGACGACCGGCCACTCGAGAACGCGGTCGTGCACGCATCGTGGATGGATTTCAGCGGGGTGCGCAGCCGGATCAGCCTCACTCCGTCGCCGGCGACCGTCGAGGTGCGCACCGACAGCGCGGGGCTCTATCGCATCTGCGGCATACCGGACAGCGCGGAAGTGGCGCTGCAGGCGGTGGGGCCACATTCCTCCACTGGGCCGGTGGAGGCGAGAATCGGGTCGTCGCGCCTCGCCCGGGTGAACCTCCGGCTCGCCGAGGTCGCGGACGGCGAGCCGCCACCTGCGCCCTCGGGCGTGGCCGGCACCGTGAGCGACTCGGCCGGCCGGCCCGTGAGCGGCGCCACCGTGACCGTCGTGGGCACCGCTGCGACGACCGTGACCGACGCCACCGGCCAGTTCCGGTTGGGTGGCGTGATGGCGGGCTCCCAGACGGTCGAGGTACGTCGCGTCGGCCTCGACCCGGGGCGGCTGGCGATCGATCTCGTTCCCGGCGCCACCGCCGTGGTGCACCTCGCCCTCACGCGGGTGCATCTGCTCGACGCCCTGACGATCAGCGCGACGCGCTCCAGCGCCTCGCCGCGCCTGATCGAGGCCGCACGGCGCCGACGCCTGGGCACCGGACATTTCATCGCCGGGGAAGCGTTCACCGGCGCCACCTCGCTTCAGTCGATGGTGCGGGACATTCCCGGCGTGCGCACGTCCACGACCCCCGACGGGCAGTGGGTCGCCGTCATGCGCGCCGGCGGCGGCGGCTCGATCAACAACGTTTCGCCCGACTGTGTGGCGCGCGTGTTCGTGGACGGACGCGAGACCACCTACGACGTCCTGGGCTCGTACGCCGCCCGCGACATCGCCGGCGTGGAGGTCTATGTGCGGGCAGGCACGGCGCCTCTCTTCACCACGGGGCGGTCGCCCTTCGGCGACGAACGCTGCGGGGTGATTCTCTTCTGGACTATCGGCTAGGGCCCGCTCCGAGATACTCCCGCGCGGCGGTGACCACGCGGCCGCGCACCTCGGCCAGCGAGCCCGCGACCAGCGCACCAGCGGCCTTCGCGTGCCCGCCGCCGCCGAACCGGCGCGCGAAGGCGTTCACGTCGGTGCCGCCGATGCTGCGGAACGACACCTTCACCTTGTCGTGGCCGAGGTCGCGGAAGAAGAGCGCCATGCGGGTGCCCGCGATCGAGCGCGCGTGCTCCACGATGCCGTCGAGGTCCTCTGACTTCACGCCGTGCTTCTCCAGCGCGTCGGGATTCATGCTGAGCCACGCCAGCCCGTAGGGCGAGTCCACCTCGAGCGTCCCCAGCACCTCCGCCATCAGGCGGACCCGGCCCGCGGGGGCCGAGGCGTAGATGCGGGTGTACATCTCCTCGGGGTCCACGCCGCAGGCCAGCAGCTGCGCGGCCACCGCGAGGCAGCGGGGGGTGGTGTTGCTGAACCGGAAGCCACCCGTATCCGTGAGCATGCCGGTGTACAGGGACTGCGCGATGGCCGGCGTGATGGTCCAGCCCATCACCTGCGCCAGGTCGTAGACCAGCTCCGCCGTGGCGCAGGCGGTGGTATCGGACACCACGATCGTGCCCGCCGGGTCGTCTGAGTCGAGGTGATGATCGATCACCAGCTTCGGCACCGTCAGGGCCCGGACCGACTCCGCGAGGACGCCGAGGCGCTTCACGTCGCTGATGTCCACCACGATCATGAGATCGAGGTCGCGCAGCGCCTTCGAGCCGCGCGGCGTCTGGTCGTCGACTCCCTCGCCCAGGAGGAACTGGTACATCTCCGGCCAGGGCGTGGGGTTCACGATGCGCGGCAGGAGCCCGTGCTGCGCGAGCATGCGGGACAGCGCCGCCTCGGAGCCGCATCCGTCGCCGTCCGCATTGAGGTGCGTGCTGATCGCCACGCGACGGCCGGCCACGAGCTCGCGGGCAAGAGCGTCGATCGCGGTGCGGCGGGCGGCGGGAACGGCGAGGAGATCGGTCGGCACAGGGTCGTCGGGATCGGGGAGCCCGGAATCTAACACCGCTCCGGCCCGCCCTCCATCGCGGGCACCTGTCCCGCGCATGCCCTCCGCGCTGCTGCCTTCAGCCGTACGCGAGTTTCGCGAATGCTTCGCATCGGCGAATCTCCACGACTTCTTGATGGGGATTCGATCGATTCGCTGATGCGAAGCATTCGTGGCGATTCGCGTACGGCTGAAGCAGCAGGCAAGGAAGGGCGCCGATGCACGACGGGCACCCCGGCGCATGCGCCGGGGTGCCCGTCGAGTTCTCCCGGACTGCGCGACTACATCGTGTGGCTGGTCTCGCCGCGCCCGATGTGCGAGTGCTTCTTGCTGTACAGGAAGTACACGACCAGGCCGATCGCGAGCCAGATCAGCAGGCGGTACCACGTGTCCTTCGGCAGGCCCGCCATCAGCCCGAAGCAGCTCAGGATGCCGAGGATCGGCACGAGCGGCACGAGCGGCGTCCGGAAGGCGCGCGGCGTGTTCGGCTCGCGCACGCGCAGGATCCACACGCCCGCACAGACGATCACGAACGCGAGCAGGGTTCCGATGCTGACGAGCTGGCCGAGCAGGCCGATCGGGAAGAGGCCGGACACGATCGCCGCGATGGTGCCGGTCATGATCGTGGTGATGTGCGGCGTCTTGTACTTCGGGTGGACGCGGCCGAAGATCTCGGGGAGCAGACCGTCGCGGGCCATCGAGTAGAACACGCGGGGCTGGCCCATGAGCATCACGAGCACCACCGACGCCAGTCCGGCGAGCGAGCCGATCTCCACGGCGTAGCGCAGCCAGGCGAGCGACGAGCCGGCCGCGGCGATCGCGACGACGATCGGCGCCGGGTCGTTCAGCTTGGAGTAGTGCACCATGCCGGTCATCACGAGCGCCATCAGCACGTACAGCACGGTGCAGATGCCGAGCGAGCCGAGGATGCCGATGGGCATGTCGCGCTGCGGATTCTTCGCCTCCTGCGCCGCGGTGCTCACCGCGTCGAAGCCGATGTACGCGAAGAAGATCACGCCGGCGCCCCGGAGCACGCCGCTCCAGCCGAACTCGCCGAAGCGGCCCGTGTTCTCAGGGATGAACGGGTGCCAGTTCGCCGTGTTCACGTACATGAAGCCGAAGCCGATGACGAGGAACACGATCGCGATCTTCACGAACACGATCACGTTGTTGAACCGCGCCGACTCCTTGATGCCGATGACGAGGATCCACGTCATGAGCATGACCAGCACGATCGCCGGGACGTTGAGCGTCGCCCCGGTGCGCGAGAAGTTGTTGGCCGCGTCCACCGCGATCGGCGCATCGGTCCACTGCGTCGGGATCACGATGCCGAACTCGGCGAGGAACTTCACGAAGTTGCCCGACCAGCCCACGGCCACCGTCGCGGCGCCGAAGAGGTACTCGAGCATCAGGTCCCACCCGATGATCCAGGCGATGAACTCCCCGAGGGTGGCGTAGCCATACGTGTACGCCGAGCCGGCGATCGGGATCATGCTCGCGAACTCCGCGTAGCAGAGCCCCGCGAAGCCGCAGGCGAGGCCGGCGGCGAGCATCGAGTAGACCACCGCGGGGCCGGCGTACTGCGCGGCCGCGTTGCCGGTGAGGACGAAGATACCGGCGCCGATGATGGCCCCGATGCCGAGGAGGGTCAGGTTGGACGCGGTCAGCGTCCGGCGCAGGCCACCCTCACCTTCGTGCGCGGCCTCGCGCTGCAGCACGGTAATGCTTTTTCTCGACCACAAACCCATCGGGAAGTCTCCGGAGATCGGAATGCGAGCGGCCCGTGCTGCGCAGTCGGGCCGTCGGTGTGCTGGGGGGGGAGTTTGTATACAGAGAACCGGCGACAACTTGGCCCGCGGTGCAGTGGTTGTCAACCGAACCACGGCAGTCGTCGACGGCCAAGGCTCGGCTGCATGGTGCACCGGGTCGTATCGATACGCAGCCGACCGCAGACCCGCTGACCGCTGGCGGCCGCAGTCCGCCTACAGGCTGTAGTTCGGCGCCTCGCGCGTGATCGTCACGTCGTGCGGATGCGACTCGCGCAGCCCGGCCGCCGTGATGCGCACGAAGTCCGTCTGCGTGCGGAGCTCCTCGATGCTGCCGCAGCCCACGTAGCCCATGCCGCTGCGGAGCCCACCGACCATCTGGAACAGGACGTCGGCCACCGGACCGCGGTACGGCACGCGTCCCTCGATGCCCTCGGGCACCAGCTTCTTGGGGGAGAGCTCCCCCTCCTGGAAGTACCGGTCCGCGCTCCCGTCCTGCATCGCCGAGAGGGACCCCATGCCGCGCACCATCTTGAAGCGCCGGCCCTCCAGCAGGAAGGTCTCGCCCGGGCTCTCCTCCGTGCCGGCGAGCATGCTCCCCATCATCACGCTGCAGGCACCCGCCGCCAGCGCCTTCACGGCGTCGCCCGAGTACTTGATGCCGCCGTCGGCGATGACCGGGATGTCGCCCGCCCCTTCCACCGCATCGAAGACCGCGGTGAGCTGCGGCACGCCGACGCCCGTCACCACGCGCGTGGTGCAGATGGAGCCCGGGCCGACGCCCACCTTCACGGCGTCCACGCCGCGCTCCACGAGCGCGCGGCTCCCCTCGCGCGTCGCCACGTTGCCCACCACGAGCTGCACGTCGGGGAACGCCTCGCGCACGCTGGACGTCGCCTGCAGCACGCCCTCCGCGTGGCCATGCGCGGTGTCGATGATCAGCGCATCGACTCCCGCGTCGATCAGCGCGCGCGCGCGCGTCAGGAAGTCGCCCGCCGCCCCGATCGCCGCCGCCACGCGCAGCCGGCCGTGCTGGTCCTTGTTCGCCGTGGGATACAGCCGGCGCTTGTGGATGTCCTTCACGGTGATCAGCCCCTTCAGGCGGAAGTCCGTGTCCACCACCGGCAGCTTCTCGATGCGATGCTTGCCGAGGATCTTCTCGGCCTCGTCCAGCGTGGTGCCTTCGGGGGCGGTGACGAGCCGGTCGCGCGTCATCGCCTCCGCCACCGGGCGGTCGAGGCTGCGCTCGAACTGGAGGTCGCGGTTCGTGATGATGCCGACGAGACGCCCCTCCGCGTTCACGATCGGCACGCCGCTCACCCGGAACTTCGCCATCAGGTTGGAGGCCTCGCGGATCGACGCGGTCTCCGGCAGCGTGTACGGGTTGATGATCATCCCGCTCTCGCTGCGCTTCACGATGTCGACCTGCATCGCCTGGCGGTCGATCGACATGTTCTTGTGCAGCACCCCGATCGCGCCGGCGCGCGCCATCGCGATCGCCATCTCGGACTCGGTCACCGTGTCCATGGCCGCGGACACGAGCGGCACGTTCAGCTCGATCTTCCGCGAGAACCAGGAGCGGGTGGACACGTCCTTCGGATGCGTCACCGAGTGGCGCGGTGCGAGGAGCACGTCGTCGAAGGTGAGCGCGACTGCCTCGCGCACCCGGGCAGCGCCATTGCCGGGGATGGAACGCAGAGACCCGCTCTCGTCCTGGGGACGGGCAGCGGGTCGGGTCGGTGTATCGGAGCGGATTGTTGTCGCCATGAACAAAGATAATTGAACTGCCGGGCGCTCGCTACGCTCGCTTGGCGCGCGGTCGGCGTGGAGCGCCGCCCTTGGCGGGCGCCTGAGCCGCCCGCCTGACGGCGGCGACGGCTCTACCGCTTGGCGGGCGGGCGGCTACGCCGCCCTTGGCGGTACGGCTGGAGGGTTTCCCGCCAAGCGAGCATCGCGAGCGCCCGGCAAGGCGTCGCGCCGGAGGCGCGCGCCGCCCGGCTCTACCGCCCGATCACCTTGAGCCGCCGCCGGATGCCGCGCGGGAGGAAGAAGGCCGCCGCCGCCAGCGCTTCGCGCAGGTTGAGGTCGGCCAGGTCTTCCATGGCACCGCTCCAGTGCGACAGCAGCACCGGGCGCCCGGCGTTCGAGATCAGCCGCGTCAGGGCCAGGATCAGGATGTAGACGTCGTCCACCTCGCCCAGGAACGGGATGAAGTCGGGGATCAGGTCCATCGGCATCGCGATGTAGGCGATTGCCCCCGCCACGAGCAGCTTGTCCACCCCGCTCACCCGGCGGTCCGTCAGGAGTCCGCCGAGCAGCCGCAGGTAGTTCGGCAGCTGCTTCATGTAGTAGATCACCGTCCGCTTGGCGCCCGTGCGCGGGGCGTCAGCCGATGCCCGGCTTCGGGCGGCGCCAGCCGCGGTCGTCTTGCTGCGGGTTCGGCCTGCGGTCGTCGGGCTCACGCGTCTGCTCCCTACCTTGGGGTGGATCCATCAACCGGCGGCGTGCCGGAAGATGGCGCACCACTGGCGGTCCCGCCGCCGGTGGCGGCAGCCCCAGTCGCACCACTCGTGCCGCTCGCGCCCGCCTGCGGCGCCGACGGCCTCGGCGGCCCCGCCGCGGTGGTCGCGGCATCCACCACGCGCGAGGTGGCGCTCATCAGGTCGTTAGCCACCGACTTGCCCGCCGCCGCGGCGCCACTCAGGACCCCGACGGCCCGGTTCATCAGCCCCATCGTCTCGGCGATCGTCGACGCGCTCACCTTCCCCGCACGCAGCTTCTCCTCCACCGCGTCGGCGAAGCGGCTCAGCGGATTGCCGGCGCCCGCCGCCGTGGAGCCCTGCGTGCGCTCGGCATACTTGGAGTCCAGGAACTCCACGTAATCGAGGATCTGATAGCCCCGCTCATCGGAGAGGGTCTCCAGCTTCTGGAGCAGCTTGTCGCGAAGATAGACGTTCACCGGACGATCCTTGCTGAGGACAAGGGAATATACGGCCGGGATAGGGCCGGGCGCTCGCGATGCTCGCTTGGCGGGGCGGCGGTTGCGGTACCGCCAAGGGCGGCGTAGCCGCCCGCCCGCCAAGGCGTAGCCCCGCCGTCGCCGCAGGCGACAGGGGCAGC
>JAQBPZ010000405.1 GCA_028287225.1 Gemmatimonadota bacterium | reverse complement strand
CACTCGCGCGCCGACGGGCTGCTCGATCGCATCCTGAGTCCCACGATCTTCAGCACGCAGACCAACCGGCGCATCTTCCGCGGGATGGTCCACGCCGCCGACAGCGAGAGCTGGCAGCGCATCTTCGGCCTGATGACGGAGAACAGCCGGTGGGACCTCCCGGAGCGCGAGGTGGGGCGCTACGTGGACACCGCGTACGACGCGATCATGGACCTCCTGGTGCACTTCGACCAGTCGTCCCCGTACAAGCTCGACCCCTCGGGCGACGAGGCCCTGCGACTCGCCAAGCAGGTGCGCCGGTCGGCGCTGCGCGAAGGCGGCGCCGAGCTGGTGGACGCGGAAGCCGAGCGGATCTTCGGCCTGCCCACCACCGCGTTCCTCGGGTATGCGGAGAAGCTGGGCGAGCCGCTGTACACGAGCGAGTAACGAGTAACCAGTAACGAGTAACCTGCAGGGCGGCGTCCCGAGCGGATGTCACCCCGCAGGAGCGAGTGCAACGAGCGAGTGCCGGGGCATTCCGTCCCGTGCTCGTGGCCAGCCCCCAGCACGGGCGAGTATGCCCGGCACTCGCGGTGCTCGTGCGGGGCGACACCACCGACCGGGACGCTTCCCGACTGACTCGTTACTCGTTACTCGTTTTTCAGTTACTCGTTACTCGTCAGTCTCTTCGCGATCATCGCGCCGATCTGCTTCGCGTCGGCGCGGCCCCGGGACTTCTTCATCATCGCGCCGATCAGCACGCCCTGGAGCTTCTTCTCGCCGGCGCGGAAGCGTTCCACCTCGGCGGGGTGCTCGGCGATGACCTCGTCCAGCCAGCCGGCGAGCTGACCGTCGTCGTTCACCTTCACCAGCCCTTCGCGCTCGGCGATCTGCGCCGGCGCGTCGCCGGTGGCCACCATGCGCGCGAACACCTGGCGCGCCGCGGTGTGGGTCACGACGCCGTCGCGCATCAGGTTCAGCAGGCCCGCCAGATCCTGCGGGCGGACGCGGAAGGTCGTGATGTCCTGCCCCGTCGTCTTCAGCTGCGCCAGGACGTCGCCCATGACCCAGTTGGCGGCCGCCTTGGGATCGCCGTGCGCGCGCGCCACCGACTCGTAGTAGTCGGCGAGGCGGGGGTTGGCCGTGATGAGGTCCACGTCGTACTCGCCCAGCCCGTAGTCCTTCGCGAACCGCGCGCGCCGGTCGGCGGGCAGCTCGGGCAGGTCATGCCGCATCTTCGCGATCCAGTCGATCGCGAGCACGAGGGGCGGCAGGTCGGGCTCGGGGAAGTACCGGTAGTCGTGGCTGCCCTCCTTCGTCCGGCTCGGCCGCACCTGCTGCGCCGCCCCATCCCAGAGCATCGTCTGCTGCTGCACCGTGCCGCCGGCCTCGAGGACGCCGACCTGGCGGATCCACTCGACCTCCAGCGCCCGCTCGACGCCGGAGAAGGAGTTCATGTTCTTGACCTCCGTCTTGGTGCCGAGCGCCGTCTCCCCGCGCCGCCGCGCGCTGACGTTGGCGTCGACGCGCAGGCTGCCCTCCTCCATGCTGTCGTCGCTCACGTCCATGTACTCGAGGATCTGCTTGAGCACGCGCAGGTACGCGCCCGCCTCCTCGGCCGAGCGCATGTCCGGCTCCGAGACGATCTCGATGAGCGGCACGCCGGAGCGATTCAGGTCGATGGCGGTGACGCCCGGATAGCGGTCGTGCACCGACTTGCCGGCGTCCTCCTCCATGTGCACGCGCGTGACGCCGATGCGGATGGGCGACGAGTCGGCGCGGCGGCCGATGTCCACGTGGCCACCCGTGGCCAGGGGCTGGTCGAACTGCGAGATCTGGTAGCCCTTGGGGAGGTCGGGATAGAAGTAGTTCTTCCGCGCGAACACCGACACGGGATGCACGGTGCAGTTGAGCGCGAGCGCCGCGGTCGTCGCGAGCTCCACGGCTCGCCCGTTCAGCACCGGCAGCGCGCCGGGCAGCGCGAGGCAGACCGGGCAGACGTTGGTGTTGGGCTGTCCGCCGTACGCCGCGGAGCAGCCGCAGAACGCCTTGCTGTTCGTCTTGAGCTGGCAGTGCACTTCCAGGCCGACGACCATCTCCCAGTTCGCGAGCAGCGCGTCCATCGTGGGCGCGGTCATCGGTGCGCCTCGTCACCGAGCGCGCGCTCGAGCGCGTAGGCGGCCGCGAACATCCGGTCTTCCTCGAAGTGCGGGGCAATGAGCTGTCCGCCCACCGGCAGGCCGTCGACGCGACCGATCGGCTGCGACATCGCGGGCACCCCCGCGAGGTTCGCGGTGACGGTGAAGATGTCGCTCATGTACATCTCGTACGGGTCGGAGATCGCGCCGAGCCGGAAGGCGGGCGTCGGCGTGGTGGGTGTGAACAGCAGGTCGACGCCGGATCCGAAGACGCTGCCGAAATCGTCGGCGATCAGGGTGCGGACCCGCTGCGCCTTTCGGTAATAGGCGTCGTAGTAGCCGGCGCTCAGCACGTACGTGCCCAGGAGGATGCGACGCGTGACCTCGGGCCCGAACCCGCCGGTGCGCGTGGCCTCGTACATCCCGCGCAGCCCGTCGCCCGGGAGGCGGCGGCCGTAGCGGACACCGTCGAACCGCGCGAGGTTCGACGATGCCTCCGCCGGCGCGACGATGTAGTACACCGGAACGGCGAGGTCCGTGTGCGGCAGCGACACGTCCTTCACGATGGCGCCGAGGGCGGCGAGGTGCGCGAGGGCCGCATCGCAGCGCGCGCGGACGCGCGGGTCCAGCGACTCCGGGAAGTATTCCTTCGGCCGCCCGATGACCATGCCCTTCACCGAGTGGGTGCCAGCCAGGGTGTAGTCCGGCACCGGAATGTCCGCGGAGGTGGAGTCGAGCGGATCGTGGCCGGCGATGACGCGGAGGCCCCGCGCCGCGTCGTCCACGGTGGCGCCGAAGACGCCGACCTGGTCGAGCGACGAGGCGAAGGCGACGAGACCGAAGCGGCTCACGCGGCCATACGTCGGCTTGACGCCGACGACGCCGCAGAAGGCCGCGGGCTGGCGCACGGAGCCGCCCGTCTCGGAGCCGAGCGCGATGGGCACGATGCCCGCCGCGACCGCGGCGGCCGAGCCGCCGGAGGACCCGCCCGGGGTGCGATCGGTCTGGTGCGGATTCAGCGTGGGGCCGTAGGCGCTGTTCTCGGTGGACGAGCCCATCGCGAACTCGTCCATGTTCGTCTTGCCGAAGGGCACCGCGCCGGCCGCGCGCAGCCGCGCGACGACCGTTGCCTCGTACGGACTGATGTACCCCTTCAGCATGCGGGAGCCGCAGGTGGTGGGGTGGTGGAGCGACGCGATGTTGTCCTTGATCGCCACCGGCACGCCAAGCAGGGAGCCGGGCTCCGTGTCGGCGAGCTGGGTGGCCGCACCGCGCGCATGCTCGCGCAGCAGGGCGTCGTCGAGCGACACGAAGATGTTCAGGCCGTCCATGCCGGCCTTCACGTCGAAGGCGCGCTGCAGGGCCTGCTCCACCGTGGCCTGCGTGTCGCGCGCGCCATTGCGGACCTCCTTCCGCACGTCGGCCGCGGATCGGGGGCGCTCGCCGGCGGTCATGCCTCCTCCGTGGACTCGTGCGTGGACAGGCGCGGCACCAGCAGCAGCCCGTCGCGCAGCGACGGCGCGAAGGCGTCGAGCGCGCGCGCGAGCGGCACCGGGCCGTCGCTGTCGGAGCGCACGGGCAGCCCGCGCGCGCCGATGCCGATGGCCTCCTGCACGCCCTCGGTATCGACCCTGGCGAGAACGTCCATGTGGCCGAGGATCGTATTGAGCTCGCGGACCGTGGCCTCGGCGCGCTCGGGCGGCAGCGCGAGGCGCGCGAGCGCGGCGATGTGCTGCACGTCCTGGATCGTGACCGCCACTAGTCGATGTCCCGTTCGAGGTTGGCCTGCGCGACGACGAGCGTCTTCCGCCCGATCTCCTCGTCGTCGAAGTCGATCTTCGCCTTCAGGTCGCGCCCCGAGCCGGCCAGCTCGGCGATGACGCCGCTGCCGAACTTGCGATGCCGCACGCGCGCGCCCACCGCGATGACGGCCGCATCCTGCGAGGACTCCGACTCGTCGAACGCCGGCGTGCGCGTGACCGGCGCCCCCGGGCGCCGCATCGCGGCGCTGGGCGGGAACCCGGCGTCGTCGTCGAGCACCGGCGTGCGCAGGTCGGTCTCCATCATCCCCGGGCGGCGCCGCGAGTTGCCCCACTGGCTTCCGCCGCCGAGCGACCCCATGAACGAGCGTCCCGAGCTGCGGACCTTGATGGTCTTGCGCAGCTCCAGCATGTCCTCGGGGATCGCCTGGAGGAAGCTCGACGCCTTGGACGGCATGAACTCCCCGTTGCGCCGGCGCTCCTCGGCGTGCGTGAGGTAGAGCTTCTTCTCGGCGCGCGTGATGCCGACGTAGAACAGCCGGCGCTCCTCCTCCAGCATCGCGGGATCGTCGTACGCCTTCGCCAGCGGGAAGAGGCCGTCCTCGAGCCCCGTGATGAAGACCATCGGGAACTCGAGGCCCTTCGCGTTGTGCAGCGTCATGAGCGTGACCGCGTCGGCGTCGGGGCCGAGCACGTCCAGCTGCGCCACCAGCATGGCCTTCTGGAGGAAGTGGTCGAGCGGGGTGAGGCCGACCTCGCCCTCCTCGTCGGCCACCTGCTCCGCCGCGCCCGTGATGAGCTCCCGCACGTTCTCGATGCGGTCCGCCGACTCGGGCCCTTCCGCCCGCAGGTATTCGTCGTAGCGGATGCCCTCGACCACCTGCTTCAGCAGCTCGTCCACCGCAGCGTCCTTCGCGGACTCCGCGAACTTCGCGATGGTGGCGGCGAACTCGGCGAGCGCGCCGCGGGCGGCGGGGCGGATGGCGCCGAGCAGCTCCGGCCGCGTGGCGGCGGCGAGCATCGGCAGGCCGTTGGTGCGCGCGGCGAGCGAGAGCGCCTCGATCGTGGTGTCGCCGAGGCCGCGCTTCGGCACGGCGATGCAGCGGCGAAACGCCTCGTCGTCGGCGGGATTGGCGATGAGCTTCAGGTACGCCATGAGATCCTTGATCTCGCGGCGGTCGTAGAACCGCACGTTGCCCACGAGGCGGTAGGGCACGGCGCGCTTCCGGAGCGACTCCTCGAGGGCGCGGCTCTGCGCGTTGGTGCGATAGACCACCGCGATGTCGCGCAGCTCCAGCGACCCGGACTGCGCGCGCCGCGTCGTCATCTCCTCCACCACGAAGTCCGCCTCGTCGCGCTCGTCGAGGCAGCGGACGGCGGTCACGCGCTCGCCGCTCGGGTGCGTGGCGCGCAGCGTCTTGCCCATGCGCCCCGTGTTGGCGCTGATCACGACGTTGGCCAGGTCGAGCACTTCCGGGGTGCTGCGATAGTTCTCCTCGAGGCGCACCGTGTGCGCGTCGGGGAAGTCCTTGTTGAAGTCGAGGATGTTGCGGATGTCGGCGCCGCGCCAGCCGTAGATGGACTGGTCGTCGTCGCCCACCACGCAGAGGTTGCCGTGTCCGCCGGCGAGGAGCTTCACGAGCTGGTACTGCGCGCGGTTGGTGTCCTGGTACTCGTCCACCAGGATGTACTGGAAGCGGCGCCGGTACTTCTCCAGCTCCGTGGGGCTTTCGGCCAGCATGCGGACCGGGAGCACGAGCAGGTCGTCGAAGTCCGTGGCGTTGGCGAGGCGCAGCGCCTCGCCGAAGTCGCGGTAGACGGTGGCCACGGCGCGCGAGAACGGGTCGAGCGCCAGGCTCGCGTACTCGTCGGGCGACACGAGGGAGTTCTTGGCGTCGGAGATGGCCGAGTGGACGCCGCGCGGCGTGAACTGCTTGATGTTGAGCTGGTGGCGCTCCATGATGCGCTTCACCACCGCCTGCGTGTCGTCCTGGTCGTAGATGGTGAACGACGGCGTGCGCCCCACCAGGTGCGGCGCACCGCGCAGCATGCGCGCGCCGATGGCGTGGAAGGTTCCCACCCACATGCCGGTGGGCGCGCGGCCGAGGAGGCGCGCGATGCGCTCCTTCATCTCGCCGGCGGCCTTGTTGGTGAACGTCACCGCGAGGATCCGGCTGGGATCCACTCCGTGGTGGTCGATGAGGCGCGCGAGGCGCGTCGTGAGCACGCGCGTCTTGCCCGATCCCGCGCCCGCGAGCACGAGAAGGGGGCCATCCACCCGCAGCACGGCCTCGCGCTGCGCGGGGTTCAGCCCCGCGAGCAGCTGGTCGTCGGTCGCAATATCCATCAGGACAAGATAATCTCGAACGTCGCGCCGCGGTCCCCGCTCACGAGCTTGAGCGAGCCCCCGTGATTCTCCTCCACGATGCGGCGCGCGAGCGAGAGGCCGATGCCCCAGCCGCGCCGCTTGGTGGAGAACCCGGGCTCGAAGATGCGCCGCCTGAGCTCCCTCGGCACGCCGGGCCCGTCGTCCCCGACGATCACGACGGCGCCCTCGCCCTCAGGTCCGCGGTGCACGGCCACGGTGATGCGTCCTCCGCGGCCGGCGAGGGCGTCGACCGCGTTCTTGACCAGCACCTCGAGCGTCCATTCGAGCAGCACGCGATCGCCCCGGACCACCACCGGGTCGGGCTCCAGGGCCAGGTCGATCGTGACGGCGTGCGCGAGGGTCGGCACCCGGGCGCGGAAGTAGCTCGTGACGCCGTCGGCGAGCATGCCCACGTCCACGGGATCGTGCCGGCGCTCGCGGCCCATGCGCTCGAACCGGTGGGCGACGCGATCCAGCCGCTCCAGATCGCCGCGCATGTAGACCACGGCCCGCCGCACGGATGCCTCGCTCGCCGGCGCATCCTCCAGCAGCTCGATCCAGCCCGCGAGGCTGGACAGGGGCGTGCCGAGCTGGTGCGCGGACTCGCGCGCCATGCCCGCCCAGACGCGCTCGCGCTCCGCGTTGCCGCGGGTGCGCACGATGTAGAAGGCGAGCAGCAGGAGGACGAAGGCCGTCGCCGCCTGGAGCGCCGGGATGATGCGCAGCCAGCGCACCAGCGGCGTGTTGCCGTAGTGGATCTGGCCGGCGATGGAGTCCACGACCGGGGCGTTCTGCTCGTCGAGCTGGCGGATGTACTCGCGCACCGCCGAGTCGCTCACGGCGATCTCGGGGGGCAGGTTGGCGTTGGCCGTCGGACGGCCCGCGGTGTCGGTGACGATGAGGGGCACCCCCTGCTCCACGATGCTCTTGGAGAGGTCGAAGAGCGCCTGCGTGCCGGCGCCCTCGCTGGTGTCGCTCTGGGCGCGGAAGACGCGCGCGTACATCCGGCTGGAGCGCAGGCTCTCGTGCTGGAGGTCGTTCACGACGAGCTGCGTGTACCACACGTACGAGGACAGGAGCACCGCCAGCAGCAGGCCGACCAGCAGCTCGGGAGCGCCGCGGCGCATCCGCTCAGCCGATCCGGTCGGTCCCTACATACTTCCGCAACACCTCGGGCACCGTCACCGACCCATCCGCCTGCTGGTAGTGCTCCAGGATGCACGCGATGGTCCGCGGAAAGGCGAGCCCCGACCCGTTCAGCGTATGCACGAAGCGCGGCTTCTCCTTCGGCGCCGGCTTGTAGCGGATGTTGGCGCGCCGCGCCTGGAAGTCCGTGAAGGTGCTGCACGAGCTCACCTCGAGCCACGCGCCCACGCCGGGGGCCCACGCCTCCAGGTCGTACGTCTTCGCGCTGCTGAAGCCCGTGTCGCCGGCAGCCAGCAGCTTCACCCGATACGGGATGCCGAGCTGCCGGAGCATGGCCTCCGCATGGCCGAGGAGCAGCTCGAGCTGCGCGGCCGAGTCCTCGGGCGTGCTGTAGCGGACCAGCTCCACCTTGTCGAACTGGTGCATCCGGAGGATGCCGCGCGTGTCCTTGCCCGCGGAGCCGGCCTCGCGACGAAAGCACGGGGTATACGCGCAGAACCCCTTGGGCAGCATCGCGGCGTCCACCGTCTCGTTGCGGTAGAGGTTCGTGACCGGCACCTCGGCGGTGGGGATGAGGAAGAGATCGTCGCCGGCGATCTGGTACGCGTCGTCCTCGAACTTGGGGAGCTGGCCGGTGCCGGTCATGGAGGCACGGTTGACGAGGGCCGGCGGCCAGACTTCCTCGTAGCCGTGCAGGTCGGCGTGGCTGTCGAGGAAGAAGTTCATGAGGGCGCGCACGAGCCGCGCGCCCTGGCCGCGGTAGGCCACGAACCCCGACCCGCTCACCTTGGCGCCGCGCTCGGCGTCGAACAGCCCGTGCGCCGCGGCGATCTCCCAGTGCGGGCGCACGCCGGCGGAGTCGCGCGGCTCGCCCCATCCGCGCACGATCACGTTCGCGTCCTCGCCACCGGCGGGCACGTCGGGGAGCGTGACGTTGGGAAGCTGCATCAGGATCGCGTCGCGCGCCTGCTCCGCCGCGGCGACCTCCAGGTCCAGGCGCGAGATCTCCTCGCCAAGGGCGCGGCCGTGGGCGATGAGGTCATCGGCGCTCTCGCCCGCGCGCTTGCGACGCGCGACTTCCTGGGTGCTCGCGTTGAGCGCGGCCTTCCGCTCCTGCACCGCCTGCGTGAGCGCCAGCCACTCGCGGTCGTGCTCGCGGCACCGGTCGATCTCGGCGCCGACGGTGTCGAGCGCGCCGCGTCGCCGCATCGCGTCGCGCAGGTCGTCGGGGCGCTCGCGAAGAAGCCGTACGTCGTGCATTACCGTGCGGGAATCGAGTCGGGCACCAGTTGGCGGAAGCCGCAGTTCGGATCCACGACCGTGCGGCCGAAGATGCGGCGCTCGCTCGTCTTGATGCTGTCGACGACGAGCTTGGCGTACATCGTCGTGCCGCCGAGCTCGTACAGGCAGGTGGTGGTGGTGGCTTCCGAGATCTCGGCGGCGATCACGGTGCCCGGAGTGAGCACCTGGGCGCTGAGCGTGTCGTAGCCCGTCCGCGGCGCCTCGGTGAGGGCCTCGAAGCTGCCGCCGACGACCTGGAGGCCGACCCGCTTCAGCGAGTTCTGGAGGGCGACCGGCGCGAGGTTGCTGCCGAGCAGGCGCACCGGATACAGCCGCGCGACACCCGCCGCGTCGATGTCGACGGCGACGTCGAACGCGAACGCGGAGTTGGCCACCGTGGAGCCACCGAGGAACGAGATGGCGGTGTTCGTGTTGGCGGGCGCGCCGGAGAGCGCGAACAGCGCGAACGAGCGCAGGTAGCTGATGCGGGTCGCCTTTGGGCCCGTGGAGCCGCAGGCAATCGCCCCGAGCGCGAGCGTGACGACGGCGACCAGGACGCGCGAGGAGCGGGACGGCAGCATTGGGATGTTCAGTGGCGGAGGTGCGAACGGCGATCGGGAGCCGGCCGGGGCTGGGAGTCATTGGACCCGCGAAGCGATCCGCGCGTTGCTCCGGTTCGTAGAATAGGGCTCGGCACCGGCAAACTCAAGCGACGCCGTCGCTTGACTTCACCCCTCGCAAGCTTAACGTTCGCTGCACTTTACGACGGAGCAGGCATGGCGAGCATCCGCGACCTCGTCGGGGCAATCCGACAGCGCGAAGGAGTGGAGGCGGCGGTCATCCTTGGCCGCGACGGCCTCCTGATCGACAGCCAGGTGGTTCCGGGGCTGGACGCCGAGGACCTGGCGGCGCGCATTCCGGGCATCATCGGACCGGCGGACGACCTTGGCGCCGCCGCGGCGCGCGGCGAGCTGCTGACGGCCGTCCTGGAGCACCGTACCGGCCTGGCGGTCATCTCCGTGCTGAGCCCCGACGCCGTGCTGTTCGTGCTCGTGCGCCCCGAGGCGAACGTGGGGCAGCTGCTGTTCGAGCTGCGCCGCAACCGCGAGCAGATCGCGGCCCTCGTCTAGCCCGATGCCAGACACCCAGCTGATCCACGCTCTCGTCGCCGACGACGAGCCGCACATCGGGCGCATCATCAAGATGAAGCTCGAGCAGGGCCGGTTCCGCGTGACGCTCGCGTACGACGGCCGCGAGGCCCTCGAGGTGCTGCGCCGCGAGCCCGACATCGGCATCGTCCTGCTGGACCTGATGATGCCCTACCTGAGCGGCCTGGACGTGCTGGCCGAGATGAAGCGCGACGACCGGCTGAAGCTGATCCCGTCCATCGTGCTCACCGCCGCCGGACAGGATCAGCAGCACGACCTGGCGATGGAGCTCGGCGCCAGCGAGTTCCTGACGAAGCCGTTCAGTCCGAAGAAGCTGTACGCGCGCGCCGCGGAGCTGGTAGGACTGACCCTCGACGACCAGGCCGGGGACGCGACATGACCCGCTGGGCCGTCATCCTCGCGGGTGGCGTGGGATCGAGGTTCTGGCCGGTGAGCACGCCCCAGACGCCGAAGCAGCTGCTGCCACTCGCGACGGACGAGCCGATGTTCGTGGATGCGCTCACGCGGCTCGCCCCGCTGGTGCCCCCCGAGCGCACGCTCGTGCTGACGAATGCGGGCCTGGTGGACGCCATCGCCGCACTCGCCCCCGCCCTGCCCCGCGAGAACGTCATCGCCGAGCCCCGGCCGGCGGGCACCGCCGCGGCACTCGCCTGGGCGGCGCACCTGATCGCGACGCGCGGCGCGCGCGGCGACGTCATGATCAGCGTGCATGCCGACTGGTCCGTCCGGGACGCGGGGCGCTTTCGCGCCGCGCTCTCCAGCGCCGCGGACATCGCGGAACGGCACTGCGCGCTGGTCACCGTGGGCATCGTGCCGGAGCGGCCCGACCCCGGCTTCGGCTACATCCAGCCGGGCGCGGAGGTGGAGCCCGGCGTCGCGCGCGTGGCGCGGTTCGTGGAGAAGCCCGACCGCGCGCGTGCCGAGGTGATGGTGCGCGACGGCTTCCTCTGGAACTCGGGCATCTTCGTCTGGCGCGCGGGGGACTTCCTGGACGAGGTGGCTGCGCTCACGCCGGAGATCGCGCCGCACCTCGCCGCGCACCCCGACAGCCTGGATGGGTTCTTCGCCGCGGTGACCTCCGGCATCGCCGTGGATGTCGGCGTGATGGAGCGCAGCAGCCGCGTGCTCGTGCTGCCCGGCCAGTTCGGGTGGGACGACGTGGGCACCTGGCCCGCGCTGCGGCGCGTGCGCGCGCTCGACGCAGATGGCAATGCCACCAGCGGCCCCGTGCACCTGCTCGAGGCCAGGGGCAACGTCGTGCACGCCGCCGGGAACGGCGTGGTGCTGTACGGGGTATCCGATCTCGTCGTGGTAACCCACGGCGGCCTCACGCTCGTGACCACCATGGAGCGCGCGACCGACCTCAAGACGCTCATCGCGTCGCTCCCCCCCGCGTTCCGCGACTCGCAATGAGCGGCATCTACCTCTACGACGACCGTACGGCGCGCGGCTTCGAGCCGTTCGCGCTGACCCGCCCCGCCGGCGAGCTGCGCGCCGGCGCCCTGCTCGTGCGCGACCGCTGGGCGCGGG
>JAQBPZ010000401.1 GCA_028287225.1 Gemmatimonadota bacterium | reverse complement strand
AACTCGCGCTGCCGCTCGAGGTGCGCCACGTGATCCGTCCGCGCGAGCACGATCCAGCGTCGGTCCACGCCGGCGACGCGCGCCATGAAGCCGCCGAGGCGCGCGTGCGTCGTGTAGGGATCGCGCTCGCCGTTGATGACGAGCACAGGGACGCGCAGCGCGGACGGATCGAGGGTGAGGAACTCGCCCTCGCCGCGCCAGTCGCTGCGCACCGGGTCCGCGGCCACCGCGGCGCGCGCGTAGGCGGCCTTCACGCCCGGCGGCGTGCTCTCCGGCGAGATGAAATCCTCCTCCGCGGCGGCGATCGTCGTCGCACGCCGTTCCGGCTGCGCGGGATCCGCCTCCGGGACCGCGGAGGCCGTCGCCTCGACGTCGAGCGGGAAGCCGTACAGCACGAGTGCGCCCATGCTCGCCGGCGAGCGCTGCGCGGCGAGCATCGCGGTCAGCGAGCCCTGGGAGTACCCGAAAAGGGCCGGCCGTGCTCCGGCGCGCTCATGGCTGGCGATCCAGTCGAGCACCTCCACCGCATCGCGCGCCGCCCGCGACGGGGTGAGCCACCCGCTCGTATCGCGCGGCGTGGCGCCGTACCCGCGCTGGTCGAGCGCGTACACGGCATAGCCGCGCGCCACCATCGCCTCCATCAGCGACACGTGCTGCCCCGGCACCTGGAGGTCGAAGTTCGGCAGTGCGCTCCAGGTGCGTCCGTGGAGCAGGAGCAGGCTTCCGCGCACATGGCCCGCCGGGCGCCTGGACCAGAGCACCAGCCCATGCCCGTCATCCGCGCGCACGACGGTGCGCCGCGGCGCGTGGCTGCCGGCCTGCTGTGCAGCCAGGGTCGGGACGACGCCGAGCGTGAGCAGCAGGCCGATGGCGAGCCGGCGGATGGCGGTGGAGAGCATATCGGGGGGGATGGACGGTCATGCTGTGGCGTGCGTGGCGGCCAATATACCGCGCCGATGCCGCGCCGCGACCTCTGGATCCGCGAGCGGAGGGTATCGGCGCTGGTTTCGGAGCCTGTCACACTGGCAGGGCAGGGTGACGGGAGGTGATATTCAGGGAGTTGCCCTTTCACTCACAGCCCCCCGCCCCACCGATGGCCGACACGACGACCGGCGCCCTGAAGCGCACGCCCCTGCACGAGATCCACGCCGCGCTCGGCGCCAAGATCGTCCCCTTCGCGGGCTACGAGATGCCCGTGCAGTATCCCGGCGGCATCACCGCCGAGCACAAGCTGGTGCGCGAGGGGGCCGGGCTGTTCGACGTCTCGCACATGGGCGAGTTCTGGGTGAACGGGGACAAGGCCGTCGACTTCGTGAACCACGTGACCACCAACAACGTCGCGGCGCTCGAGGTCGGGCAGGTCCAGTACTCCACCATCCTCAACGAGCGCGGCACGATCGAGGACGACTGCCTCGTCTACCGCTTCGCGGACCGGATCATGATGGTGGTCAACGCCAGCAACGCGGCCAAGGATCTGAAGCACATCTCGCGGCATGCCGAGCGTTTCGGCGTGTCGATCCACGACGCGAGCGACGAGATGGCGCTGCTCGCGCTGCAGGGCCCGAGGGCGGCCGAGGTGCTGCAGACCCTCACCGCCACCGACCTGTCCGCGATCAAGTACTACCACTTCGTGGAGGGTGAGGTGGACGGCCACCGCGCCATCATCAGCCGCACCGGCTACACCGGCGAGGATGGCTTCGAGCTGTACGTGGACAACGCGATGGCCGTGCCCATCTGGAACGCGCTGATGAACACCGGCCGGGTGCAGCCCGCCGGCCTCGGCGCGCGCGACACGCTGCGGCTCGAGATGGGCATGGCGCTCTACGGCAACGACATCGACGACACCGTCACGCCCCTGGAGGCCAACCTCGCCTGGCTCGTCAAGATCCCCAAGGGCGAGTTCGTGGGGCGCGATGCGCTGATCGCCCAGAAGGAAGCGGGTCTCAGCCGAAAGCTCGTGGGCTTCACGATGCAGGACCGCACCTTCCCGCGGCACGGCTATCCCGTGTTCTACGACGGCCAGCCCAGCGGCGTCGTGATGAGCGGGACGATGAGCCCCACGCTCGGCATCCCGATCGGCACCTGCTACCTGCCCATCGCCGGCACGAAGGAGGGAACGACCTTCGAGGTGGAGATCCGCGGCAAGCGCCTGCCGGCCACCGTGGTGAAGCCGCCGTTCTACAAGCACGCGTCCCATCTGTGACCGGTTGATCCTGCTCCTCGCCGCGCCCCGCTCCCGCTGATGCGCACCGCCATTCTCACGATCTCCGACGCCGGTGCGCGCGGCGAGCGGACCGACACGAGCGGTGATGCGGCGGCCGAGTGGGTGCTCGCAGTCGGCGGCACGATCGCATCGCGCGCCCTCGTCCCGGACGACGCCGTGCCGATCGTGCGACAGCTGCTCGCGTGGTGCGACGACGACGACATCGCCCTGGTGCTGACCACCGGCGGAACGGGGCTGAGTCCGCGCGACGTCACGCCGGAGGCGACGCGGGCGGTGATCGAGCGCGAGGCGCCCGGCATCGCCGAACGCCTGCGCGCCGTGACGGGGGCCGCGTTTCCGCGCGCCGCGTTGAGCCGAGGGCTGGCCGGAGTGCGCGGCCGGACGCTGATCGTGAACCTGCCCGGCAGCACCAGCGGGGTGCGCGACTGCCTGGCCGCGCTCGAGCCGATCGCGCGGCATGCCGTGGACATCCTGCGGGGCGGCGTCACCGATCATCCAGTGCCGTCATGACCGTCCTCATCACCCTGCATGACGTGGAGCCCGCGGTCCGGCTCAACGCGCGTCTCGAGGCGGCGGGAATCCGGACGGCGCTCGTCAGCCCGCTCGATGACGTGCGCGCCGAGATCCGTCGCGAGCACCCGAACCTGATCCTCATCACCGGCGACCTCACCGACCCGTCGAACGTGGGCCTGCTGCGCGAGCAGCTCTGGTCCGGCACCCCGGTGGCGGGGCTGATGGACGGCGACGAGCCCGGCCAGCGCGAGCGCCTGCGCGCGATGGGGTTCGTGGAGCTGTGGGTGAAGCCCGTGGCGGTGGAGGACGTGGAGCTGGGGATCCGTCGGCTCCTGGAGCGGCATGCGCTCCAGGAGGCCACGGGGCTGATCGGCGAGAGCGAGCCGCTTCGCGAGGTCATGGTGAAGGTGGAGCAGATGGCGCCGGTGTCGAGCACCGTGCTCGTGGAGGGCGAGAGCGGCACCGGCAAGGAGCTCGTCGCGCGGGGGCTCGCGCTCCTCGGCCCGCGGCGCAACCGCCCGTTCATCGCCGTCAACGTGGGCGCGCTGCCGGAGAGCCTGCTCGAGAGCGAGCTGTTCGGTCACGAGAAGGGGGCCTTTACCGGGGCCGCCGAGCGGCGGCTGGGGCGGTTCGAGCTGGCGGACGGGGGCACCCTGTTCCTCGACGAGATCGGGGAGATCCCGCCGTCGACCCAGGTGAAGCTCCTGCGCGTGCTCGAGGAGCGCGAGCTGACGCGGGTGGGCGGGGTCCAGTCGATCAAGGTGAACGTGCGCGTGGTGACGGCCACCAACCGTCCGCTGCGCGAGCACGTGGAGGAGGGGAGCTTCCGGGCGGACCTCTACTACCGGCTGAACGTCCTGAACATCTATCTCCCCCCGCTGCGGGAGCGTTCGAGCGACATCCCGCTGCTGGTGCGCCGGTTCATCCGCGACTTCACGCAGCAGCACGACCGCCCATTCCTCGGCATCAATGGCGAGGCGATGCAGATGCTCATGGAGTATCCGTGGCCGGGCAACGTGCGGGAGCTGCGGAACCTGGTGGAGAGCATGGTGGTGCTCTCGCATGGCCAGGAGATCGGCCCGGACGACCTGCCGCGCGAGATCCGGCAGGGGCGCGGGGGCCGCAACCTTCCGGTGCATGTGGGGCCGATGGTCCGGGATGCGGGCCGGGCGGGGGAGGGACGGGAGCTGGAGTTCATCCTGCGCAGCCTGCTGGAGCTGAAGCTCCAGGTGGAGGAGCTGCGGCGGCGGATGGACGACGACCGGCCGGCCGCGCCGCTGGGGGCCCTGGGGCAGCGGGGGTTCATCGGGGAGGTGGTGCCAGCCGATGTTCGGGGGGGTGGGGAGCCGGTGGCGCCCCCCGTGGCGGCGATCGGGCCACGTGACGAAAGCCCTCCGCCGAACGTCGTGACGATAGCGCCCGGGACCCGGATGACGGAGGTCGAGCGGGCGGTGATCGAGGCAGCGCTGAAGGAGACGCGGGGGAACCGCCGGAAGGCGGCGGATCTCCTGGGGATCGGCGAGCGCACGCTGTACCGGAAGATCAAGGAATACCGGCTTCCGGAGCTGGAGTATTCGCTTGACTAGAGTGCGAACAAGTGAAAGATTGGCAACGACCTACCGCAATGACGCGCCGATGACGGCACGTCGCGCGCCGAGGCATCGGCGACCCGCCTGAGCGGTCGGCTTCCACGGACACTAGAGCCAGGGAACATTGACGGTGTCGGCGAAGCTATCGACCACCCCGCCTGGAGCATCGCGCGTGGGAGATGACGTGTCTTCCATAGCCGGGAGCGTGCTCCCGATCGAGCGGGCGGAGGAGCTGCTGCTCACCCTGCCCGGGGTGCTGAACGCGCGCGTCATCGCCGGCAGCAACGGCGAGGTGACGGAGGTGCACATCCTGACGACGACGGAGGTGTCGCCGAAGCAGACGGTGCGCAACGTGGAGAGCGCGCTGCTCGCGAACCTGGGGATGCGGGTGAGCCACAAGAAGATCTCGGTGGCGACGAGCGAGGGACCGGCGGCCGAGGCGATCCGCGCGGCGCGCTACACGCCCGGGCTCGCGATGCCCGCCGTTCCGTCCCCCGACGAGGCCCCGCTGCCGATGCCGACGCGGAGCACGAAGCGCCGCCTGTACTTCGAGGATGTGGAGGTGCGCCGGTCGCGTGCGAGCGGCATGAGCTGCCGCGTGACGCTGCGCAACGGTGAGGACGTGTACGTGGGTGAGGCGCAGGGGCTGGAGACGGATCGTCTCCGCACCGAGACCGCCGCGCGGGCGACGATCGCCGCCGTGCTGCAGGCCGACGCCGAGGGGCGTGCGCTGGCGTTCGAGGGTGCGCGCGTGATCGACGCGTTCGACCGGCAGTTCGTGTTCGTGGCGCTGACGACGCGGTTCGGCCGCGAGTCGGCGCTCTTGACGGGCAGTGCGGAGATCCGCGACGGCATCGAGACGGCCTCGGTGCTCGCGGTGCTCGATGCGACGAATCGGTGGGTGGAGTTGTAGGAGCAGGACGCAGGAAATAGCGCCGCAAGACCGCAAGACAACCAGCGAAGTTGTGCGCGTGGTATCCCTACCTGGAGCTACTTCGACACGAGTGTAGCGGAGCGAAGCGACTAAGGACATTGAAGCAGGACGAGCGGAGCCAACCTGATTTCCAGCCGGTCACGCGAGGGAGCGATCCCCGCGGCGACCAACCCCAGGGAGGTGACGCCAATGCCTATTCCGAGCTTTATCTACGATCTGTTTGCGCTTTTGATGGGTCTTTCGACCTCGAGCAGTATGGGTTCGACCATCGAGACGCAGAGCAAGACGGGATTCGGATCATGGGTTTAAACCCGTAAGGGTTTAAGCCAGTCGAGCTCCAGTAGGGTGCCCGCACACGGGTTGTTATTCATGACTTCCCCCGAAAGAACCATGGACGCTGCTCGAGATACCGGGTCGATCACAATGGTGGGCGCAATGCATCCAAACCGCAACAAAGCGGTGGAGAGGCAGGTGCGTGCTGCTGTGTTTGTCGGCTTCGTTGCAGCGGCCGCCATTCTGCTCTTCTGGCTTGTATTCCGCGCTGACCCCGCAGTGCACGAAGGATCGGTCCAAGCTGTTCTCCTGCTTGGGACCTTGGCGTTGATGGCGGAAGCCTGGCAATTCATGCTGCCGCGATCCGCCGCAGCATCAATCGCATTTATCCCGTTCACCGCGATGGCCCTGGTTGTTCCTAACTGGGTGGTCCTCGCTGCAATCGCGGGCGCCAAGCTGATCGAAGCGATCTACTCACGCCGAGCGTTCGTGAAGTCGACGTTCAACATTGCTCTCTTCGTGGCGATGTTCGGAAGTACCATTCTTGTGTACCGCGCAGTAGGCGGGACGGGATTCCTTCCGCAGCACGGGCAACCACCGATCTCGTTTGCAGACGTAACTCAAATCAACGGAATGCCAGCGATCGCGGCATTCTTCGTGGTTTTTGCTGTCAACATGATGCTGCTCAGCACCGTGATCGCACTTCATAGCGATCGCACGGTCATGGCGGTCTGGCGGGAGAATCACCTTCCGGGCCTCGCCCTTGAGCTCCTCGCCGCACCCATCGTTTTCCTCTTCGCTTGGGTTTACGTCGCGTACGGTCCGATTGGGGCGTGCCTCGTTTGGGTGCCGATCTTGGGTTACCGGCATACGATTAAGACCACGCTCGACCTCGAGACCACGAATCGCGAACTTCTCGAGCTCATGATCAAGTCAATTGAAGCGAGAGACCCATATACGTCCGGCCACTCTCGCCGAGTCCAGCATTACGCGATGCTCATCGCCCGCGCACTCGGGCTTTCAGAGCGAGAGGTAGAGCACGTCAGCACGTCTGCATTACTTCACGACGTAGGCAAGATCCACGAGAAGTATGGCAAGATCTTGACGAAGGAAGAGAAGCTCTCACCTGACGAGTGGGCGCTGATGCGTGAACATCCAATCGATGGCGCCAATCTGGTTGCGACGATGACTAGGTTGCAGCAGTTTGTTGGCCCTGTTCGCCATCACCACGAGAATTGGGATGGTACGGGGTACCCCGATGGTCTCGCTGGTGATTTGATTCCGCTGGCTAGCCGTATCATCATGTTCGCGGATACGATCGATGCGATGACGACGGCGCGTCCGTACCGTGGCCCGCTCTCGGAAGAGGTCGTGCGCGCAGAGATCGTTCGGCGTCGGGGCGAGCAGTTTGATCCGGCGATTGCGGATTCAATCTTGTCTTCGCCGATATGGCGTCAGTTGTTTGTTCCGGCACACCCGTCAATAAGAGGACATGAGATGGCGCTCGCCGGGTCCACGACCGTTGAGGTTGTTGGAGCGAGTCGGACGCTCGCGAAAAGGATTGCGCATCGTGTCTCGAACGATCGTTAGCGCTTAGTTCGAATCGCCGGGTTGGTATCGGCTCTGGAGTCCTCGACGAGTTCCAGTTCGGCCCAGACTTGATCTGCGGATGTCGTTTCACGAAGCAGCCATTCTGGAGGGCCGATCTCGCGTCGATTCTTGAGATAGTTGCGCAGCAAGTGAGACGCTCCAGCCTCATCTCCTGACTGTCTGCGAAGGTGCCACAGACACTCCGCGGCCGAGTCCTGCGCGCCGAAAGTGCTGCCCTGCGCGAACAACGTTGCCAGCTCCGCTTGTTCTGCGAGGCTACCATTGTCCCCGCGCATCTGAGCGACGAGTAGTGCGTGGGAGAGCCAAATCTCTCGCAGTCGTGGAGTGGTAAGCCACTCGGGCGCAGCACGAGTATCATGAACTGCGCGCTCGGCGCGAGCAACGTCTCCTGTAGCGAGGCCGAGCAACAAATCGATAGATGTCACGCCGGAAACTGGCGTCGGCTCAGGCGCGCCATGGCGGAGAGCGGATTCGCGGATGTGTCGGAGCATTCGCTCGGCTGCGGCGAAGTTGCCGAGGTTGATGTGAGCCTCTGCTGCTAGTCCACCGAAATACTCCGCGGCGGTTAGATGATTTAGCTGTTGCATCCTCGTCCAGGCACTCTCAGCTAGATCAACACATTCTGCGTAGCGTCCGAGACGAACTAGGGCGAATACGGCGTACGAGTACGATCTCCGGGAGTCTTGGGCAAGCGTAAGTTCGCGAGCTGCCGCCAAAAGCTCCCACACAGATGATAGGGCCCGCTGCGCGCAACCAAATGTGGTGTGGTATACGAGTTCAGCACGAAGAGCAGAAGGCTGCCACTCGCGCTCGCTGTCCTCAAGAGTCGAGAGTATCGCGTAGGCATGGTTGGCGCGCGGCTGGTCGAAATGCGTGTCTGCATCGACGAGAATGCGCGCGATGGCGTCTGCGCGGACCGAGGCGGCGAGCCTCTCGTCCAGTGCAATTGCTTCCGACGACGACGAGTCAAAAGCTTTACCGGCGAAATGCCGTGTATGCGCCAAACGATTAGCGAAGCTAGCCGCGCTTGAGCGATCTTCGCCTAACTGCACCGCGAGGGCGCCGCGCTCAACTAGGCAGTCGGCCGTGAGTGCCAAGCATTTGCCTGCGTCCGCCATCTCGATGATGGCGTCAAGTACAGTACGCTGAGCGCCAGAAGTTAGTAGCTCGCGGGGAATGTGACTAAGCAGTATCGCCCCTGCTCCTGGCTCCCCGAGTGCGGTCGCCTCACGCGCCACTCGAAGCCCGAGCTCCACCGCCGCGACCGGATCCCCGCACGCGAGCCAGCTCCGCACCGCCGCCCATCCAACGACACGCGCCCGCGCCGGATCCGCGCACTCGGCCGAGAGCAGCTCGGCGATGCGATGGTTCAACAGCGCTCGCGACGCCGACGGCATCAGGTCATCCAGCACGTCGCGGATGATCGCGTGCGGGCCCGCAAAGATGCCATCCTCGTAGCGCAGCAGGTCGGCGTCCTCCAGCTCGCGCACGGCGGCGAGCAGGGTGCGGTCGTCGACGCCGGCCACCCGCGCCACGCGCGCCGGTGAGGCGAGAGTATCCAGCAGGAGGCAGCTGTCGAGCACCGTCCGCGCGTCCACGGACACGCCGAGGTAGCTCGACTGGGCCAGCGAGCGGATGTGCGCCGGCATCGCCACGTGGTCCGATGGATGCTGCGCGAGGGCGTGCAGGTAGAAGGCATTCCCGTCCGCCTGCGCGATGGCCCAGTCGATCTGCGCGTCGGTGAGCGGCCGTGCCTCCGACAGCTCCGCGAGCAGCGCGCGGCTGTCCTGCTCGCTCAACGGCGTCAGGGTGTACGTCCCGAAACGCGCGGAGCTCGACAAGAGGCTCTGCCCGTCGGGCCTCGGCCGGCACAGCAGCACGACGAGCGCCTGCGCGGTGTTGGTGGAATCGGCGATGTCACGGACCACGCTGCGCGACGCTTCATCCAGCAGGTGCGCGTCGTCGACGACGATGAGCATGGGCTGCTCGCTGCTGACCGCGTCGAGCAGGTCCACGATGGCGCGTCGTACTTCGTCGCGCCGCTCCTCCGCGCTGCCGGCCGCCCGCACCGGCGGTGTCGGGCCGGGCGCGAGCTGGTCCAGCGCACCGCCCAGCGCAGGGTCCGCCCCGATGCTCCCGCGGCGCCGGCGCAGGTCGGGAACGAGCTGCGAAAAGAGGGCGAGCGGCGACTGCCGCGCGTGGCCATCGCACCGATGCTGCACCACCTGCCCGCCGCTCAACCGGACCGCCGCGGCAAAGGTCTCCCCGACCCGGCTCTTGCCCATGCCAGGCGCCCCGAAGATCGCGCACACCCGTCCTCCGCCGCCACTCGTCGCACGCTCCCACTGCTCCGCCAGGAACGCGAGACACTCCTCGCGCCCGCGCAGCGTGCCCTCGCGCCGCGCGATGCGCGTGGACGCGATACGCGTCCGCATCCGCCTGAGCGACGGACGGGCGTCGAGGGTGTCGCCCGTGTCCCGCAGCAGCTGGTCGATGGCGTCGAGCGCCGTGTCGCGCCGCCCCAGCATCGCGTTGGACTCGGCCACGGCGAGGACGATCTCCTCGTCCACCGGATCGATGGCGTAGAGCGCGGAGGCGAGCCGAGCGCAGGCGGACCAGTCCTGGCGCTCACGGGCCGCGCGCAGCTCGGCCATCCGCCGGGCGGCAAGGGCCGTCCGCAGCACGTCGCGGCGCTGGTCGAGCCAGTCGAGGAAGGGGGCCGGCATCCGCGGCGCGTAGAGGGCCAGCGGATCGAGGCCCACCGAGGCGGGATGCGGCGCCACCAGATCCGCGGCGTCGAGCACGTCCAGCGGGTCGGTGACGGGGTTGGCGAGGCGGATCACCCCGGTGGACGACTCCTGGAGCACGACCCCGAACCCCCGCAGCCGGTAGAGAAGCTGGCGCAGCCGGTGCGCGGCGAGCCGGTCGTCCGCCTTGCCGAAGAGCAGCTCCTGGAGGCCACGCCGGGGCCAGGGATCGCGCGGCGCGAGCGAGAAGGCGAGGAGCAGCGCGAACAGGTGCGAGGCGCCCGGCGTCAGCTCAATGTCGCCGATCACGATGGAACAGGCGCCGATGAGGCGCGGCTGGATCTCGTGCATGACCACCTGACGATGACTGGTTCGTCGATCCCGGCCTCGTCGCCGCACCCGATACTATCATTCCTGCGTCATTTTCGCGTCATCGGATGCGCCAACCCCGATGACGCACCGATCCGGGCCGACACGCGCCAAGTGCCGCGCCCGAACGAGGAGGGAAGCTCCCGGACGCCGAAACCTGGCGGCAACGATGCCTCCCGCCCTGTCCCGACTCCTGACCCCTACCGAGCCGATGATCGTTTCGTTCGTGGACGCCGAGGGCGTGCGCTGGGAAGCATGGGAGGCGCACCCGACGCTGCGCGAGCGTCGCGCCCGGGAAGAGCGGCGCGCCGCCACCCGCGCGGTGCCCGACCGCCGAGTGCGCGCCACGCCCGAGCCATCGTCCCTTGGTTGGCTGGTGTTCCGGAGCCCCACGGGGCGCCGTCGCCTGCGGATGATCCCCGACGGCTGGCATGCCCTGGCGCAGGATGGGCTTCGCGAGCTCCTCGCGAACGCCAGCCGGCCGAGGGGGGCCGTGGTCCGGAACAGCTAGGGGGAGCGACTTCTCGTGGCGGTCGCCTGGTGCTCTTCAGCGACGGATTCCGTCGTACCGGCGCGATGGCCTCGGCGACCGGGGCTGAAGGTCAACCGACTGGGACTGCTCACGCATCCAACGGATCCGTCGTACGACGAGTGGCCCTCCAAATGGCCCGCCACGCCCTCGGGCGACGCGCGGGTATCGCTCCTTTCCTCGCGACCATGGTACGGAGCCGGCCCTCGCAAATGATGGAGGGTGCGGGGCGGAGATCACGGCCCCGCACCCCCCACACTCGCGGTGGCCGGCTCTCTTGCGATCTCGGATGAGGCACGGGATGTCCGGTGAGGCAAGGATGGAGGAAGCCCTGTTGCGCGAGGGCCCTGAGCAGTCCTCCGCGTCCTCCGCGTCCTTCCCGGTCAAATGCTGTTGAAGCGCTGGCATCGTCCCGACACTTCGTGCGCGGCGGAGATCCCCGCCCCGCACCCTCCATCAGTTGCGGTAGCCAGCCCTCGTACCCTCTCGACGAGTAAAGGAGCAGTGCCCGCTCGTCGCCCGAGGGCATGGCGGGCCATTTCGTCGGGCTGCGTACCCTCGCATCAATCCGCTTGGATGCGTGAGCAGTCCCAGTCGGTCGACCTTCAGCCCCGGTCGCCAAAAGCCGGTACGCCACGCCGATGGAATCCGTCGTTGAAGAGCACCAGGCGACTGCCACATCACCCCTTCGGCAGCCCCTCGATCAGGCGGCTCGTGCTGATCCCCTCCGCCTCCGCCTGGAAGTTGAGCACCACCCGGTGCCCCAGCACCGGCATCGCCATCGCGGCGACATCCTCCAGGTCCGGCATCGCGCGCCCGTCCATGGCCGCACGCGCCTTGGCGCCGAGGATCAGGTACTGCGACGCGCGCGGGCCGGCACCCCAGCTCACGTACTTCTTCACCATCGGGCTCGCCTCGGGCGCATCGGGGCGCGTGGCGCGCGCGAGCCGCACCGCATAGCTCACGATGCTGGGCGCGGCGGGGAGGCGGCGCACGAGGTGCAGCAGCTCGCTCAGCTGCGCGCCATTCAACACCGGGGTGACTTCATTCACGGAATCGATCGTCGTCTCGGCGACGATCCGCTCTTCTTCCTCGCGACTCGGATATCCCATCGCGAGCTGCACCATGAACCGGTCGAGCTGCGCCTCGGGCAGGGGGTACGTTCCCTCCTGCTCGATGGGGTTCTGCGTCGCCAGCACGAAGAAGGGCTCGGGGAGCCGGTGCGTGGTGCCCGCGGCAGTCACGGCATGCTCCTGCATGGCCTGGAGCAGCGCCGCCTGCGTCTTCGGCGGCGCGCGGTTGATCTCGTCGGCCAGCACGATGTTCGCGAACACCGGCCCCTCGACGAACTTGAAGAAGCGCCGCCCCGTCGTGTGATCCTCCTCGAGCAGCTCGGTGCCGGTGATGTCGCTCGGCATGAGGTCCGGGGTGAACTGCACGCGCGAGAAGCGCAGGTCGAGCGCCTGGGCGACGGTCTGCACGAGCAACGTCTTCGCCAGGCCGGGCACGCCGACGAGCAGCGCGTGACCGCCAGCGAGGATCGCGGCGACGAGGTTGTCGACGACCTCGCGCTGGCCGATCACGCGGCGCCCGATCTGCGCGTTGAGCGCGACGCGTGCGGCAGCGAGCTGATCGAGCAGCTCGAGGTCGCGATCACCACCGGTTGCGACAGCCGAAACGCTACGAGGACTGGTCACGGGCGAGAAGCGAGGGAGACGAGGTGCGGGGGCGGGAAGCTATCGCCGTGCGCGCGGCGGCACCACGCGGGGTCAATGCAGGTATACGCACGCCGACGACGGAGCGATGGCGGCGCGCGTGAGCGCCGTCAGCGCACCACGAAGCTCGACACCGCCCGCGCGGCGTGGGACGAGCTCGTGAGCCATCCCTCGGCGACCAGCGGCCCATGGGCGGTGGGCCGCCACGACTCCGTCATGCGCAGGTGCTCGCCCACCGCGAGGGCACGCGTGGTGAGCACGGTGAGGAAGGATCGGTCGGCACTCCACTGCCACACCGCGGCGCCCTCCGGCGTCCGGATCACGAAATCGTACTGCTGCGCGTCGTCGAAGTGCAGCACGACTGGCGTGCCGACGACGTTCACGACGTCCAGCGTCAGGGTGACGAGCGAGTCGAGCGTGACGCGGAGGGTCGCGGGAAGCTCCTGGGTGCCGTGCATGTCGGTCGGGGAAGCAGGGCGGGGGCGCTGGTGGTCCAGCGTCCGTGTCCAGCGGGATCCGTGAGGGCCGGTGCATGCAGGAAGCGGCCCGCCGATGTGGGGAAAACGGAAAACGCCGTGCGGACATCCGCACGGCGTCGATGGATCTGCCCGTCAGGTCCGGCCGACGTCGGCCGAGTCGCGGCGGGTTCAGCGCAGCTCGAAGGCCACGCGCTGTTCCACCGGATAGTTGGAGCTGTGCAGGGTCGCGACGGCGACATAGCTGCCCGGCGCGAGCTCGGGGGCGGCGCTCTCCTCGATGCGCATGGTGTCTCCACCATCGAGCATGCGGTTCTGGCGGGACTGCGTGAACATGCGACCGTTGCCCCAGCGGTAGACTTCCCGCCCGCGGCCGTCGACCACGGCGAAGTCGTAGGTCTGGCCGGACGGGAAGGTGAGCTCCACGTGCTTCTTGCCTTCGTTGCGGATGGCGAGGTCGAAGCGAAGCGCGCGGTCCTTCGTGGTGACGACGAATGCCGGGGCGAGGCGGATGCTCGCGCTGTCCGCGGCGGCCGAAGCGCGATGTGGAGGCGCGGGCGCGTCGGCGACCGCGGTGGTGTTCCTGACGCCTGGCCGGACGGTGGCGGCCTGGGAGCGCGAGCGCGACCCGCAGGCGAGGGCCCCAGCGCCAGCGAGGAGCAGCGGAATGAGCAGGCGGGTGTTCATGTCGGGACCGATTGGGGCATCTGGACTGGCAGCGGCGCGGGACTCCGCTCACACATCCAGCCGAGAGCGAAGTTATCAACATCAGGACGCATAGTCAACATGAGACGTCACGAGGAAAGTTGTGATCTGCGTTACAGTTAGGTCCGCCGCACAAATGTTCGGTCCGCCTTCGGGGCGCCCCTCCGTTTCGCTTGCGAAAAATTTCACAAGCACTAGGTTTCCCCCCGTGGAGACCCGCCCCGAGGACCCATCCCGGCCTGAGTCCGCGCCCCGGCAGCCCCTGTCGTCGGGTGCCGAATTCGCGGGAGTCGGACTCCAGATGGGCGCCACCCTGGGCCTCAGTGCGTGGCTCGGCTACTGGCTGGACGGTCGGCTCGGAACGCGGCCGTGGCTGACGATCGTGATGGTGTTCGTGGGCGCCAGCGCGGCGTTCTACAGCATCTATCGGAAGGTGATGGGTCCGCGGCGGTGAGGTCGAGCTCGCGGACGCTGGCGTATGGTGCGTTGGGGCTGGTCGCCGTGCTTGCCCTGCTCCTGGCCATCTTCAGCGGGCCAGGGGGACGGCGCGCGGTGCTGGTGAGCGCCGGGATCACCCTGGCGGTGCAGGCGGTGGCATTCGCGCTCGCGCGGCTCGCGGCGCCGGAGAAGCAGTTGAAGGCGTGGGCGGTGGGGACGGTGCTCCGCTTCGTCACGCTCGTGGTATATGCGCTGGTCCTGATCAAGCCTCTCGGCCTGCCGGCGGTGCCGGCGCTGATGAGCCTCGTGTCGCTGCTCTTCGTCACGACCGTTCTCGAATCTCTGCTGCTCACGTCATGAAGCTCGGATCGCTCCTCCTCATCGCCTTCGCCGCCACGCGGCTCACCGCCCAGCAGCCGGCGGAGACGCACGACGTACCCGCCGCCACGACGCAGCATTCCGGCTCGGTGGAGACCAACCACCAGGCTTCGGAGAGCCTCGGCGCCGAGCCGACGGCCGCGGGCCATGGTGCGGAGGGCAACAAGGACATCATCATGCCGCACATCACGGACTCGCATCACATCGAGATCCCGTGGCTGAACGCGGCGTGGGGCAAGGAGATCGAGCTGCCGCAGTGGGCCCCGGTACATCTCGGGCCGCTGACGGTGGATCTCTCGCCGACGAAGCATGTGGTAATGATGGGGTTCGCGGCCCTCCTCTGCGCTGTGACGCTGATCACGGCGGCGCGCTCGCACACCCGGCACTCGCTGGACGCCGGCTACCCGAAGGGGTTCAGCACCGGGGTGGAAGCGACGGTGCTGTTCGTGCGCGACGAGGTGATCATGAAGAACGTGGGCCACCACGGCGAGGGCTTCGTGCCCTACCTGCTGGGCCTGTTCTTCTTCATCCTGTTCGCCAACATCCTGGGGTTGATCCCGTACGGCTCGACCGCCACGGGCAACATCTCGGTGACCGCGACGCTCGCCGTGCTGAGCTTCATCGTGATCGAGATCGCGGGAATGCGGGCGCTCGGGAAGGGCTACTGGAACACGATCTTCTATTGGCCGCACGACGAGCCGTTCAGCATCATGAAGGTCGTGCTGTTCCTGATCCTGACGCCGGTGGAGCTGCTCGGGAAGTTCACGAAGCCGTTCGCGCTGGCGATCCGTCTGTTCGCGAACATGACGGCGGGACACGTGATCGTCCTGGCCTTCATCGGCATCGTGTTCACCTTCGGGAGCTGGTTCATCGCGCCGGCGCCGATCGCGATGGCCATCGGGATCATGCTCCTCGAGGTGCTCGTGGCCTTCCTGCAGGCGTACATCTTCACGCTGCTGACGGCGGTGTTCATTGGGCAAATAAGGGAGGCACATCATTAGGCTCGCTGCGCGAGCCCGATGATGCTGCCACATTCTGAAGCGGACGGGGCCCCGACCCCGGCCGGCGTATTCCGAGGCGCTTCGATACATCACGGTCGTTCAGGCTGACCGGCAGATACGAAAGTGCAGTGCCGCCGCGTGGAAGCTCGCCCTCCCACGAGGCCAGTAGCCGGTCGGACGACCGGTGATGTCCGTTGAGACCCGGGTCTCGGTGACGGACGGCGACGCGAGTCGCGGGGCGTGAGGGCAGGCTCAATACTTCTCAACGGACTACTGCAATGACCTTGATCGGATTCTTCCAGACGGCCGCGTCGACGACGGGCTACGACCGCGGCTACGCGGGCGCGTGGGCGATGCTCGGTGCGGCGCTCGGCGCCGGCCTCGCGGCGATCGGCGCGGGCATCGGCATCGGCCGGATCGGTGGCCAGGCGACGGAAGCGATGGCGCGCCAGCCCGCAGCGGCCGGCGACATTCGCGGCACGGCGATCGTCCTCGCGGCGTTCATTGAAGGCGTCGCCCTGTTCGCGGTCGTCGTGGCGCTGCTGATCGCGCTG
>JAQBPZ010000199.1 GCA_028287225.1 Gemmatimonadota bacterium | reverse complement strand
CAACGGGCCGACCGAGACGACGCTCGCGCTGCCGTCGGCGACGCAGGTGGATCCCGCGACCCGGCGCATCCTCGTGGTGGACGACTCGATCACCTCGCGCACGCTGGAGCAGAGCGTGCTCTCGGCGGCCGGCTACGACGTGGTCACCGCCGTGGACGGGCTCGAGGCGTGGCGGATCGTGGAGCGCGGCGGCATCGCGCTCGTCGTCAGCGACGTCGAGATGCCGCAGCTCGACGGGATCGGGCTCTGCGAGCGCATTCGCGCGTCGCAGGCGACCGCCACGCTGCCGGTCATCCTCGTCACGTCGCTCGACGAGCCCGCGCACCGCGCGCGCGGGATGGAGGCGGGCGCGGATGCGTACGTCACCAAGTCTGGCTTCGACCAGGACGTGCTGCTCGCCACGGTGCGGCAGCTGCTCGGCGCCGCCACGGGAGGCCCCGCATGATCCGCGTGCTCGTCGCCGAGGACTCGGCCACCGCGCGCGCCCTGCTCGTGAGCCTGCTGTCGTCGGAGCCGGACATCACCGTCGTCGGCGAGGCGCGCACCGGCACCGAGGCCGTGGAGATGGCCGAGCGCCTCAAGCCCGACCTCGTCACGATGGACGTGCAGATGCCGGAGCTGGACGGCATCGAGGCCACGCGGCAGATCATGACACGCTCGCCCCGCCCCATCCTGGTGGTGTCGTCCGCCGCGATGACCGACGTGGAGCTCTCGCTGGAGGCGACGCGTTCGGGCGCGCTCATGGTGATCGCCAAGCCGCAGGGCGTGCACTCGCCGGCGCACGACGCCGACCACCGGCAGCTGATCAGCATGGTGCGCGCGCTCTCCACCGTGAAGGTGGTGCGGCGCCACGGCAACGCCGGAGCCACCCCCACCTCCACGGCGGCGCAGCCGCGGGCGGCGGCCCGCGCGCTGCCCGCCACCTGGTCGGCCGCGGGCACCTTCGAGGTGCTCGCGATCGCCGCGTCCACTGGCGGGCCGGCCGCGCTCCGCGCGGTGCTCTCCCAGCTGCCCGGATCGTTTCCGCTGCCCGTGCTGGTCGTCCAGCACATCGCACGTGGGTTCAGCGGGGGCCTCGCCCACTGGCTGTCGGGCGACTCCGCGCTGGGCGTGAAGCTGGCCGAGCTTGGCGAGCCGGCCCGGCCCGGGACGGTCTACATCGCACCCGACGACCGGCACCTCGGCATCCGGCGCGACGCCAGCGGCGTGCTGCGCATCGTGCTCGACGCGTCGGCGCCCGTCGGGACCTTTCGCCCGTCGGCGACGTACCTGTTCAGATCGTGCGCCGAGCAGGTGGGGCGCGGCGTGCTGGCCGTGATCCTCACGGGCATGGGTGACGATGGCGTGGACGGGCTGCGCGACGTGCGCCGCCTCGGCGGACGGGTTCTCGCGCAGGACGAAGCGTCCTCGGTGATCTTCGGCATGCCGCGCGAGGCGTTTCTCGCGGGGGTCGTGGACCAGGTCATCGCCCTGGACGACCTTCCGCGGCGACTGGGGGAGATTGCCGGATGAGTGAGGCGCCGATGACCGGTGGATCGCCGTCCGCGGACGGCGCGCGGGTGCTGGTCGTGGAAGACCGCGCGACGCAGGCGCCGGCGCTCCCGCTGCTCCTGGAGCGCGCGGGCATCGCGACGGTGATCGCGCGCCGCGCCGACCGCGCCCTCGAGCTGCTGGCGCACGAGCGGATCGACCTGGTCCTCAGCGACGTCGTGATGCCGGGCATGGACGGCTACGAGCTGTGTGGCCGCATCAAGGCGCATCCGGTGTGGAAGGAGATTCCCGTCGTCCTTCTCACGAGCCTCACCGACCCGCTCGCGATCGTGCGCGGCCTGGCCTCCGGCGCCGACCACTACGTCACCAAGCCCTACGACGTCGAGGGGCTCCTCAGCCGCGTGCGCTTCGTGCTCCAGCATGCCGCCGACCCGCAGCGCATCGTGCCGAAGCCCGTGGAGGTGGAGCTGCTCGGCACCCGCTTCACGATCCGCGCGACGAAGGAGCAGATCCTGGAGCTGCTGGTGTCCAGCTACTCCGACCTCGTGCGCACGAGCGAGGTGGTGCGCGAGGCGGAGCAGCGGGCGCGATTCCTCGCCGAGGCCACGGAGAGCCTCTCCTCCACGCTCGACGCCAGGCAGGTGCTCTCCGACCTGGCGCGCCTCGCGGTGCCGCGCATCGGGGATCTCTGCGCCACGGACCTGATCAGCGCCGATGGACGGCGCGAGCAAATTGCCGTGACGCACGCCATCGCCGGCGCGGGCGCGCTGGCCGGACGCGAGACCGTGCACCATGCGTCGCTCGTGGAAGGCGTCATCGCCACACGCCAGCCCCGCGTCGTGGAGGTGCCCGATGCGGCGGCGCTGGCGGCCCTCACGGCGGACGATGGGATGCTTGGCGCGCTCTCCGGTCGCGGGCCGCAGGAGCTGGCGATCGTTCCCCTCGTCGCCCGCGGCCGGGTGCTCGGCATCGTGCAGTTCCTCGCGCTCGCCAGCAGCCGTTCGGCGCGGGGCGACGACATGCCGTTCATCCTGGACCTCGCGCGCCGCGCCGCGCTGGCCGTGGACAACGCGCTGCTCTACGAGGAGGCGCAGCGCGCCACGCGCGCGCGCGACGACATGCTCGCGATCGTGTCGCACGACCTGCGCAACCCGATCAACACCATCCAGATGAGCACCTCGTTCCTCCTGGACGTGCTCAGGGAGCCGGGCGCCGACGTCCCGCTCATCCCGCAGCTCCAGGTGATGCAGCGCGCCACTCGGCGCGCCAATGCGCTCATCCAGGACCTGCTCGACGTCTCGCGCATCGACGCCGGCACGCTCGCCGTCGCGACCACCGCCCTCGACGCGTCGCTGCTCATCCGCGACGCCGTGCTGGAGCTGGAGCCGCTGGTGCAGGGCAAGAAGCTCGTGTTCGAGTCGGCGTGGACCGGGCCGGACCTGCTGGTGGCCGCCGACCGCAGCCGCATCGGCCAGGTCTTCTCCAACCTCGTGGGCAACGCCATCAAGTTCACGAAGGCGGGGGGCACCGTGCGCATCGAGGGCTCCCGGCGCGGCGACATGGCGGACTTCGACGTCATCGACACGGGCGGGGGCATCCCCCCCGCGCACATGCCGCACCTCTTCGACCGCTTCTGGCAGGCGAGCCAGACCTCGCGCACCGGAGCGGGTCTGGGCCTGTTCATCGTGAAGGGCATCGTGGAGGCGCATCGCGGCACCATCGACGTGGAGAGCGTGGAAGGGAAGGGCACCCGCTTCCGCTTCAGCCTTCCCGGCGCGGTCAAGGCGGGTCGTGATGCGCCGGAGTCCCGCTAGGGCTTCACCGCCACGGCGGCGCGCCCCATTGCCTCGGCGCGCACCACCACGCCGTCGAGGGTCACGTAGAGCCCCTTCACCGCCACGCTGTCCACCGTGGCCGAGAGCGTGACCGCGTCGCCGATGCGCCGGTTGAGGCCTTCATGGAGGAGCGCGCGCCCCTTCGCCAGCGCATCCTGCACGGGAAAGTGGGCCCGGTCGCGGAACGCGCTGCGGAGCTTGTCGTCGCGCAGCCACGCATAGGTGCCGATGATGCGGTCGTTCACCTTCAGGGCATAGTCCAGGTCGGGCACGGTGAGCTCGCGGCGCGCTGCGTCGTACGCGGGCGTGCCCGCGAGGCGCAGCACGCCGCGGGCATTCCCGGTGAAGAACAACGCCAGCGCCAGCTGTCCCTTCGGCGCCGGCGTCACCTGCACGCTGTCCACGTGGATGGTGCGCCCCGCCTGCACGATCACCTTGCTCGCGAACGCCTCCGTCAACGCCCGCGACGCGCTGAGGTAGTCGATGTCGCCATCGATCAGGATGTGAAAGCCGCTGGACGCCGTGTCGCGCCCCAGCGGGGGCAGCGGGGCCACGGCGAGCACCGGGGCAGTGTCCCCGGTCACGATGCGCGGACGTGCGTCCAGGGTCACCGGCACCACGAGCGTCCGTTCCTGCCCCGAGACCCGGCCCATGCGCAGCCGCTCCGGGCCGAGCACGAGCCAGACGCCGTGCGTCAGCTCGATGGGCCGCGCGAGCAGCGCCCACCACTCGTCGAACCGCGGGCGCAGGTCGATCTCGCCGACCAGCCGGTCGATGGCGGGCAGGTGCTCGAGGGTGGCCGAGCGAGCCGCGTCGAGCACCTGGTCCGTGACGTCGGTGTTGAGGATGCCCACGTCGCAGCGGTCCCGCTGCTGCGTGGAGGCGGGCGCCAGGCGCACCAGCCGCGCCCTGGACGACAGGTGCCAGGCCGGCGTCAGGGTGAGCGGCGTCGCGAGCTCCAGCACGAAGCGCGGGTGTTCGCGCTCATTGCCGCAGCCAGCCGACAGCGTGGGCCCCACGATGGGCTTGTAGAAGCCACGCGCCTCGTACGCGATCGTCGCACGGAGGTGCAGCTCGCGCCCCTGCACGAAGGTGGTGAAGGGGCCCCGGCGTGCCTCGAACGCATAGTGCTTCCGCGCGTCGGTACCGATCATGCGAACACTGTCCAGCGACCCCAGGCTCCGTGGCACCGCCCGCTCCACCACGCTCAGCATGCTGGAGAAGTCGTAGGCGAGCGGGACGCTGAAGCGCGAGAGCGCGGCGGGCGGCGGGGGCGGCGCGCCACCGATCGGGGGTGCGCTCGCCGTCGCGGGTCCCTCGCGCGTGCACGCCCCGAGGGCGAGACACGCGAGCGCACGGACGGCGGCACGGAGCAGTGGCACAGGCAGGTCGATCAATCCGTCTCCGGGCATCGGGGCGGGATACGCTATCTCACGGGGGACCGCGGCGCGAGGGCCGGGCCCCGAACATCACACACGGACCGCACTCCCATGAGCGTCGACCCACGCGCCGGACACCGCCTCCCACCCAGCCAGCTCGCCGACATTCCCGCCCTGCTCGCGGCCTACGCCGACCAGCGCCCGGACCCGGCGGTTCGCGAGCAACGGGTGAGCTTCGGCACGTCCGGCCACCGCGGGTCGTCGCTCGCCACCGCGTTCAACGAGTGGCACATCCTGGCCATCACCCAGGCCATCGTCGAATATCGCGCCGCGCAGGGCATCGACGGGCCGCTCTTTCTGGGCATCGACACCCACGCGCTCTCGCGCCCCGCCATGGAGAGCGCCCTGGAGGTGCTCGCCGCCAACGAGGTGCGCGTCATGATCGATGCGAACGATCTCACGGTGCCCACGCCGGCGCTGTCGCACGCCATCCTGCGCTGGAACGCGGTCCGCAGCGGTGGCCTGGCCGACGGCATCGTGGTCACGCCGTCGCACAACCCGCCGGAAGACGGAGGGTTCAAGTACAACCCGCCCAACGGTGGCCCCGCCGACACCCGGGTCACGGGGTGGATCCAGGACCGCGCGAACGAGCTGCTCGCGGCGGGCCTCGCGGGCGTTCGGCGCATCCCGCTCGCGCGCGCGATGCGCGCCTCCACCACGCAGCGCTACGACTTCCGCGGCATCTATGTCGACGACCTCGCCAACGTCGTCGACTTCGACGCCATCCGCGCCGCCGACATCGGCTTCGCGGTGGACCCGCTCGGCGGCGCCGGAGTGGCGTACTGGCCGCTCATCGCCGAGCGGCACCGGATCCCGCTCGAGGTGCTGAGCCAGGAGGTCGATCCGGCCTTCGGCTTCATGACCGCGGACTGGGATGGCCGCATCCGTATGGACTGCTCGTCGCCGTGGGCCATGCAGCCGCTCATCGCCCAGCGCGACCGGTTCGACGTCGCGTGGGCGTGTGACACGGACCACGACCGCCATGGAATCGTGGCGCGCAGCGCCGGCCTGCTGAACCCCAACCACTACCTCGCGACCTGCATCGCGTACCTCTTCAGCCACCGTCCCGACTGGGCCCTCCATGCCGGGGTGGGCAAGACCATCGTGAGCAGCAGCATGATCGACCGCGTCGCGGCGCGCCTGGGCCGGCCGCTCCTGGAGGTCCCCGTGGGCTTCAAGTGGTTTGTGGACGGGCTCATGGACGGCTCGCTCGGCTTCGTGGGCGAGGAGAGCGCCGGCGCCACCCTCCTGCGTCGCAACGGCACCGTGTGGACCACGGACAAGGATGGCATCGCCCTCGGCCTCCTCGCCGCCGAGATGACCGCAGTGGTCGGCCGCGACCCGGGCGAGCAGTACGCCACCCTCGTGCAGGAGTTCGGCGCACCGGCGTACGCACGCATCGACGCCCCCGCGTCGCGGGAGCAGAAGGCCGTCCTCGCGCACCTCGGCGCCGCGGACATCCGCGCGACGCAGCTCGCGGGCGAGTCGATCCTCGCCACGATGACCGCCGCGCCCACGGGCGCCTCCATCGGCGGGATCAAGGTCGTGACCGAGAGCGGCTGGTTCGCGGCGCGCCCATCCGGCACCGAGGAGGTGTACAAGCTGTACGCGGAAAGCTTCCGCGGCCCGGAGCAGCTCGCGCGGATCCAGCAGGAGGCGCAGGAGATCCTCGCCAGCGCCTTCGACGGTTCGTCCGGCTGAGCCGCCGACGCCGCGAGCCCGGCTCGCGGGCGGAGTTGAAACGCCCGGGGCTGCAGGGTCGTATGGACTGCGGACACCAGCCTTACCCAGAACCCGGGTTCTCTCATGCAGCAGTCCACCGACCTGCCGTCGCCGCCCCAGCCACCCGCCGCGCCCTCGCCGCGTGTGCACATCGTGATGGGCGATGGCACCAGCCCCGTGGCCCTCTACGAGGCGGCGCTCGCGCAGCGGCAGGAGCTCCGGGACCAGCTCGAGAGCCTCCGGCAGCAGCGCAACCAGATCACGAGCGAGCTCACGAACGGCGACACCCGCGGCGTGGACCGCACCGGCCTGGAAGCCCGGCTCGTGAACCTGGACGCCCGCATCACCGCGCTCGACAAGCAGGTCGCCGCCGCCGACGAGAAGGTGGCGACGGCCGCCGCGGTCCCCACCGCCGTGGCGGGACACCAGGAGCTGGAGCAGGCGCGGCACGCGAACGCGCGTACCCATGCCGGCCCGCCGGAGGAGGCGTTCATCGTGGGCAGCCTGTTCATCGTCGTCGTCTTCCTGCCGCTGAGCCTCGCCTTCGCGCGCCGCATCTGGCGCCGCGGCGCCGCCGCGGTGACCGCCCTCCCGGCGGAGCTCATGGAGCGTCTGTCGCACCTCGACCAGGCAATGGAAAGCATCGCCATCGAGGTGGAGCGCATCGGCGAAGGGCAGCGCTTCGTGACCCGCATCATGAGCGACAACGCCGGCCGCGCCGTCGGTGCCGGGCCGGCCGAGCCGATCCGGCAACCCCTGCGCGACGCCGCGCCGATCCGCTCCGGCGACAGCCAGCGCTGATCTCGTCTGCTCGTCACGACTACGTCGACTGCCTCAACGCAGAGGGCGCTTCTGCAACTGCCTCAACGCAGAGGACGCAGAGGGAACAGCGAGGACGCAGAGGATTGCAACAACCTGTAGCAGTCCTCCGTGCCCTCTGCGACCTCTGTGGTAAAACGCCGCTGCAAGAGCGTTTTACCACAGAGGACACGGAGGACACAGAGGGGAACGTCTGAGCGGCAGTCCTCTGCGCCCTCGCCGTTCCCCTCTGCGGCCTCCGCGTTGAGGCAGTTGCGGAGGCGTCGGTGACGAGAGGTTGTGCCTACGGCACCGGCGTGAAGCCTGAGGGCGCCGGGCCCTGGAGCACTGGCGCGCCATGGATCACGTCGCCGCCGAGGAGCGAGGTGTAGACGATCGACGCCGTGCCGGCGAGCGCCGAGAGGAGCACGATCGTGCGCAGCCAACCCGGGAGCACCACCTCGCGCGGGTACCGGACCAGACGGCGCCACGCCACCGCGCTCGCGAGGCCCGCGATCACGACCAGCACCACCGACAGCAGCGCCGCGCGCTCGTGCGCGTGGATGGCCCCACGCGCCACGAACCAGGGGCGGTCGAGAAAGTGCTCCGCCGGTCCGCCGGTGAAATACGCGGGAAGCACGGTGATGCCCGCCAGCGTGAGCGAGGTGGCGCCGTACAGCCACGGGCCCCGCTTGCCCGTCACGAGTCCCAGGAGCGCGCTCAGCGTCCCCATCACCGCCAGGATGACGGGGAAGTGGTTGATCGCGATGTGGATGTGAGCCCAGTCCATTCGAGACGCGTGTCGAGGAGGCGGCGTGGCGTGGCGTGCTCGTGTATGCGAATGCGAATTCCAGGCCGCGTCGCGTGCCCTCGTGGGGCTACCTGCAGCGCGCCAGGGCGTCGGTCAGCGCCGACTCGAAGCCGGTGCCCTTCGCGATCGCGACGCCGTCCCGCAGCGCCTGGCACGAGCGCGCGTCCTGGCCGAGGGTGCCGTACGCCTGCGCCCGCACCATCTCCACCCGCACCTTGTCTTCCGGCAGCGTGGCACGCGTGGCGAGCGCGCCGGCCTCGGCCAGCGCCGTTCGCGCGGTGGACTCGTCCGACGCGTGCTGCAGCGCGCTCCGCAGGTCCCGCGCGAGCGCCGCCGAGTCGGCCGCGCTCATCCCGGCCGGCACGGGTACCGGCGCCGGGCTCGCCGCCGCCGCGGCGGGAAGCGCC